>JAEYPG010000318.1 GCA_023410975.1 Pseudomonadota bacterium | reverse complement strand
GCTCCTTGTAGCCCAGCTTGCGCGCCGGCTTGGCAGGCACTGCGGGTGCCGGAGCCGGCGCCGGTGCGGCGGCCGGCTTGGGCGCCGCGGCCTCGACCGCCGCCAGCGAGCGGGCCTTCTGGATCTTCCAGTCCTCGTAGCCGCCCTCGTACTCGCGCCAGCGGCCCGGGGACACGTCGCCCTCCCAGGCGATGGTGCTGGTGACCACGTTGTCCAGGAAGCGCCGGTCGTGGCTGACCAGGAACACCGTGCCGGAGTAGGACTGCAGCAGCTCCTCCAGCAGCTCCAGCGTGTCGATGTCGAGGTCGTTGGTGGGTTCGTCCAGCACCAGCACGTTGGCCGGCAGCGCGAACAGCCGGGCCAGCAGCAGCCGGTTGCGCTCGCCGCCGGAGAGCGTGCGCACGGGCGAGTTGGCGCGCGCCGGGGCGAACAGGAAGTCGCCCAGGTAGCTCATCACGTGCTTGCGCTGCCCGCCGATCTCCACCCACTCGCTGCCCGGGCTGATGGTGTCGGCCAGCGTCGCGTCCAGGTTCAGCGCGCCGCGCATCTGGTCGAAGTACGCCACCTGCAGGTTGCTGCCGCGGCGGATGCTCCCGGACGCGGGCTCCAGCTCGCCCAGGATCAGCTTCAGCAGCGTCGTCTTGCCCACGCCGTTGGGGCCGATGAGGCCCACCTTGTCGCCGCGCAGGATGGTGGCCGAGAAGTCCTTGATCAGCTCCTTGTCGCCGAAGCGCATGCCCACGCGCTGCAGCTCCGCGACGATCTTGCCGGTGGGCACGCCGGCGTCGAGCTCCAGCCGTACCTGGCCCAGCGACTCGCGCCGCTGCGCGCGCTGCTCGCGCAGCACGTGCAGCCGGTTGACGCGGCTGACGCTGCGCGTGCGCCGCGCCTCCACGCCCTTGCGGATCCACACCTCTTCCTGCGCCAGCAGCTTGTCGGCGCGCGCGTTGGCCAGGGCCTCGGACTCCAGCTCGCGGGCCTTGGTGCTTTCGAAGGCCGAGAAGTTGCCGGGATAGCTGCGCAGCACGCCGCGGTCGAGCTCGACGATGCGCGTGGCCACGGCGTCGATGAAGGCACGGTCGTGCGAGATCAGCACCAGCGCGCCTTTCCAGGCATTGAGCAGTTCCTGCAGCCACTCGATGGCGTCCAGGTCCAGGTGGTTGGTAGGCTCGTCCAGCAGCAGCACGTCGGGCGCGGCCACCAGCGCCTGCGCCAGCGCCACGCGCTTCTTGGTGCCGCCTGAAAGGGCATCCACCCGGGCTGCGGCATCCAGGTTCAGGTGCTGCAGCGTCTGCTCCACGCGCTGCTCCCAGGTCCAGCCGCCGAGCTGCTCGATGCGCGTCTGCAGCGCGTCCAGGTCGTCGCCAGGCTCGTGGCGCTCGTAGCGCTCGCGCAGGCTGCGCGCCTCGGCCACGCCCACGCTCACGGCGTCGAACACCGTGGCGCCGGGCTCGAAGACGGGTTCCTGCGCCACGTAGAAGCGGCGCAGCCCCTGCTGTTGCTGCAGCAGGCCGTCATCGGGCTTGTCCAGCCCGGCCAGGATTTTCAGGAGCGAGGATTTGCCGGCGCCGTTGCGGCCGATGAGCGCCACGCGCTCGCCGGCTTCCAGCGCGAAGGAGGCGCCGTCGAGCAGCGGCACGTGGCCGAAGGCGAGATGGGCGTTGGTGAGGGTGAGCAGGGCCATGGGGCGGATTGTCCCCTGCCCCGAAGGCCCTCCCGCCTCAAGCGCCGGCGGCCGCCTCCAGCGCGTCGATGAACAGCGCCGGCACGTTGCAGCCGGTCTGGTTCGTGATCTCCTGGAAGCCCGTGGGGCTGGTGACGTTGATCTCGGTGAGGCAGTCGCCGATCACGTCCAGCCCCACCAGCAGCAGCCCGCGCGCGGCCAGCACCGGCGCCAAGGTCTCGGCGATTTCGCGGTCGCGCGCGGAGAGCTCCTGCGCCACGCCCTTGCCGCCAGCGGCCAGGTTGCCGCGTATCTCGCTGCCCTGCGGAATGCGCGCCAGGCAGTACGGCACCGGCTGGCCGCCGATGAGCAGGATGCGCTTGTCGCCCTTGACGATCTCGGGCAGGTAGCGTTGGACCATCACCGTGCGCGTGCCGTGCGCGTTGAGCGTCTCGATGATGGAGCCCAGGTTCAGCCCGTCGGCACCGACGCGGAAGATGCCCATCCCGCCCATGCCGTCCAGCGGCTTCAGGATGATGTCGCGGTGCTCGTCGTGGAAAGCGCGCACGGCCTGCGCGTCGCGCGTCACCAGGGTTGGGCCGATCAGCTCGGGAAACTCCAGGATGGAGAGCTTTTCCGGATGGTCGCGCAGCGATGCGGGCCTGTTGAACACCCGCGCGCCCTCGCGCTCGGCCTGCTGCAGCAGGTGCGTGGCGTAGAAGTACTCGCTGTCGAAGGGCGGGTCCTTGCGCATGAGCACCGCGTCCACATCGGCCAGCGCCAGCTCCTGCTCGGCCACGACCTCGAACCAGTCCTTGCCGCTGCTGCCCGTCAGCGTGATGGCCTGCGCGCTGCGCGCCACCACCCGCGAGCCGCGGCGCCACACCAGCGCCGACTGCTCGCAGGCCCAGACCTTGTGGCCGCGCGCGAGGGCCTCGCGCATCATGGAAAAAGTGGTGTCCTTGTAGGTCTTGAAGGTCACCAGCGGGTCAGCGACGAACAGCAGGTCCATGGCGCGCAGGCTCAGCGGAAAGTGGGGCGCCAGTGTTGCACAGCCAGCGCCAGCACCCCGGCGACGAGGCCCCAGAAGGCCGAGGCGATGCCGAACAGCGACAGGCCGCTGGCGGTGACGAGAAAGGTCAGCAGCGCCGCCTCGCGCGTCTTCTCCTCGTGCAGCCCCATCGCCAGCGCGCCACCGATGGTGGACAGCAGCGCCAGCCCCGCCACCGCCAGCACCAGCGCCTTCGGGAACGCGCCGATGAGCCCCACCACCGCGCCGCCGGCCAGGCCCAGGGTGAGGTAGAAGAGCCCTGCCATCACCGCCGCCATGTAGCGCCGCGCCGGGTCGGCGTGGGCCTCGCGCCCCATGCAGATCGCCGCTGTGATGGCCGCCAGGTTCAGCGCGTAGCCGCCGAAGGGCGCCAGCAGCAGCGAGGCCAGCCCGGTGACGGTCACCGACGGCGACACCGGGGTGTCGTAGCCCGCGGCGCGCTGCGCGGCCACGCCGGGCAGGTTCTGCGAAGCCATGGTGACCACGAACAGCGGCAGCGCCAGCCCGACCAGCGCCTGCAGCGAGAACGCCGGCGTGGTCCACACCGGCCGCGCCAGCTGCCACTGCACCGCGCCCAGGTTCAGCGTGCCCTGCGCCGCCGCCACCGCGATGCCCGCCAACAGCACGCCCGGCACCGCGTAGCGCGGCCACAGGCGCTTGCCCAGCAGGTAGGCCGCCAGCATCGCCAGCACCAGCGCCGGGCTGGCCTTGAGCGCCAGGCAGGCGTCGAAGCCGAAGCGCGCCAGCACGCCGGCCAGCAGCGCCGCGGCCAGCGCGCGCGGGATGCGGTCCATCACCCGGGCGAAGAAGCCGCTGGCGCCGGCCACGGTGATCAGCAGCGCGCACACCACGAAGGCGCCGATGCCTTCGGCCATGCTGAGGCCGCTGGTGCCGGCGATCAGCGCCGCGCCGGGCGTGCTCCAGGCCGTGAGCACGGGCTGGCGGTACCACAGGCTCAGTCCCGCGCTGGTCAGCCCCATGCCCAGGCCCAGCGCCCACATCCACGAGGTGGTTTGTTCCGGCGTGGCGCCCAGCGCCTCGGCGGCGTGGAAAACGATGACGACCGAGCTGGTGAAGCCCACCAGCACGGCCACGAAGCCCGCCACCACGGCGGACAGCGACAAGTCCTTCAACCGCACGGCAGCAGGCTCAGATCTCGACCTTGGAGCCCAGCTCCACGATGCGGTTGGCCGGCAGGTTCAGGAAGTCCGCCGCCGCCGACGCGTTGCGGTGCATGCTGGCGAAGAGCTTCTCGCGCCACATCACCATGCCCTCGCCGATGGTCGGGATCACCACGTCGCGGCTCAGGAAGTAGCTGGTGTCCATGTCGTCCAGCGGCACGCCGCGGCCCTTGAGCGCCTGCAGCGCCTCGGGCACGTCCGGGTCGTTCTTGAAGCCGAAGTGCAGCACCACCTGCCAGCAGTCGTGGCCCAGCGAGTGCACGCTCACGCGCTTGTCGAAGCCGATCCAGGGCACGTCGTGGTGCTGCACCGTGACGAACAGGTTGTACTCGTGCAGCACCTTGTTGTGCTTGAGGTTGTGCATCAGCGCGCTGGGCGTGAGGCCCTGCTCGGCCGCGAGGAACACCGCCGTGCCCGGCACACGCTTGGGCGGGCTCATGAACACCGCCTCCAGGAAGCCCTCGAGGTCGATGGCGTCGTCGCGCAGCCGCTCGGCCACCAGCGCGCGCCCGCGCCGCCAAGTGGTCATGAGCGTGAACATGCCGAAGCCGATGGCCAGCGGGAACCAGCCCCCGGCCACGAGCTTGAGCATGTTGGAGGCGAAGAAGGCCACGTCGATGACGAAGAAGAAGCCCGTGGCCAGCAGGCACAGCCACAGCGGGTAGCGCCAGCCGTAGCGGATGACGAAGAAGGTCATGACCGTGGTGATGGTCATGTCCAGCGTCACGGCAATGCCGTAGGCCGAGGCCAGGCGCGAGGACGTGCCGAACAGCGCCACCGCCAGCACGATGAACACGTACAGGCCCCAGTTCACGAAGGGCACGTAGATCTGGCCCGTGTCCTTCACCGAGGTGTGCTTGATGTGCATGCGCGGCAGCAGGCCCATCTGGATCGCCTGCTTGGTCACCGAGAAGGCCGCCGTGATCAGCGCCTGCGAGGCGATCACGGTGGCGGCGGTGGCCAGGAACACCAGCGGCAGCCGCGCCCACTGCGGCGCCAGCAGGTAGAACGGGTTCTCCACCGCCGCGGGATCGGCCAGCAGCAACGCGCCCTGGCCGAAGTAGTTGACCACCAGCGCCGGCATCACCAGCCCGTACCAGGCGATGCGGATGGGCCGCTTGCCGAAGTGCCCCAGGTCGGCATAGAGCGCCTCGCCGCCGGTGACGCACAGCACCACCGCGCCCAGCGCCAGGAAGGCCACCAGCTTGTGGTGCAGCCAGAAGTCGATGGCGTAGGCCGGGTTGAGCGCCACCAGCACCCCGGGGTTGCCCAGCACGTGCGGCAGCCCCAGCGCCACCAGCGTGATGAACCACACCAGCGTCACCGGGCCGAAGAAGCGGCCGATGTCGGCGGTGCCGAAGCGCTGCACCGCGAACAGCCCCGTGAGCACGACCAGCGTGATCGGTACCACGAAGGGATGCAGGTGCTCGGAAGCGACCTCCAGGCCCTCCACCGCCGACAGCACCGAGATCGCCGGCGTGATCACGCCGTCGCCGTAGAAGATGGCCGTGCCGAACATGCCCACGGCCAGCAGCGCCTGGCGCAGCCGCGGCCGCTCGCGCACCGCATGCGTGGCCAGCGCCAGCATCGCGATCAGGCCGCCCTCGCCGTTGTTGTCCGCGCGCAGGATCAGCAGCACGTACTTCAGCGAGACGATGACCGTCATCGTCCAGAAGATCAGCGACAGCACGCCCAGCACGTTGTCGGGCGTGGGCTCGACGTGGCCGGCGTGGAAAACTTCCTTGAGGGCGTACAGCGGGCTGGTGCCGATGTCGCCATAGACCACGCCCAGGGCGGCCAGCGTGAGGGCCGCCAGGGCAGACGGCGAATGGGAAGCAGAGGAACTCACAAGGCAGGACCCACCTGGGGCCCGTTACGCAAAACCTCTATTGTGGCTCCCGCATGTTGTGCGGTGCACAACGTGCGGGAGCGCTGCATCACTCGTAGATCTCGGCGTCGGGGTCGGTCGCTTCGAGCTCATAGCTGGCTGCCAGCATCGCCAGACGGCCGATCACGCCGTACATGTAGAAGCGGTTGGGCGCGCTGACGCCGGGCTTCTCGCCCGGGCGCGGCATGTGGCTCGCCTCGGCGAAAGCCAGCGGCACGAAGGCCGCGCCGGGGGCGTTGAGGTTCTCGTCGATGCCGCGCTCGGCGTGCACGCGGTAGAAGCCGCCGACCACGTAGCGGTCGAGCATGTACACCACCGGCTCGGCCACCGCATCGTTCATGCGCTCATAAGTGGGCACGCCTTCTTGGATGATCACCTCGCTGACCTCCTGGCCCTCCTTGATCACGCTCATCTTGTTGCGCGTGCGGCGGTTGAGGTCCTCCAGGTCCTTCGGGTCGCGCACGGTCATGATGCCCATGCCGTAGGTGCCGGCGTCGGCCTTCACCACCACGAAGGGCTTCTCGTTGATGCCGTACTCCTTGTACTTGCGCCGCACCTTCGCCAGCAGCGCCTCGGCGTTGGACTGCACGCACTCCAGGCCCGTGCCGTCGGCGAAGTTGACCTGCCCGCACTGGGTGTACATCGGGTTGATCAGCCACGGGTCCATGCCAAGCAGCTTGGCGAACTTCTTGGCCACCTCCTCGTAGCTCTGGAAGTGGTTGCTCTTGCGCCGCACCGCCCAGCCCGCGTGCAGCGGCGGCAGCAGGTACTGCTCGTGCAGGTTCTCCAGCACCGGCGGGATGCCGCCGGAGAGGTCGTTGTTGAGCAGGATGGTGCAGGGATCGAAATCCTTGAGGCCGAGCCGGCGCGGCGTGCGCACCAGCGGCTCCAGCGTCAGCGTGCCGCCATCGGGCAGCGTCAGCGTGGTGGGCTTGGTGATGGTTTCGTCCAGCGTGCCCAGGCGCACGTTCAGCCCGGCCTGGTTGAAGATCTGCGTCAGGCGCTGGACGTTGCTGAGGTAGAAGGTGTTGCGCGTGTGCTTCTCGGGAATGAGCAGCAGGTTCTTGGCCTCGGGACAGATCTTCTCGATGGCGGCCATGGCGGCCTGCACCGCCAGCGGCAGCATCTGGTCGGTGAGGTTGTTCCAGCCGCCGGGGTAGAGGTTGGTGTCCACCGGCGCGAGCTTGAAGCCGGCGTTGCGCACGTCCACCGAGCTGTAGAAGGGCGGCGTGTGCTCCATCCACTCCAGGCGGAACCAGCGCTCGATGGCCGGCATCGACTCCAGGATGCGCTGCTCCAGCTCGTTGATCGGGCCGTTCAACGCGGTGATGAGATGCGGGACCATGGTTCGGGATTTCTCGGACTTTGACCAAGGGATTCTAGGCAGGTGGCATACCTATCGGCACGAGTCCCGGCCAGTAAACCGGCGCGCCCGCCGCAGCCGGCCCAACGATGAGGACGGCGCCTCGCGGCACCGCAAGAAAAAAGGCCACCCCGAGGGGTGGCCGAAGTTCGCTACCGCAACCGCAGCGAAGAGACTGCTCTGGAGCGGGGACGCCTAGCGGCGGCGCCCGCTGGTTCTGGAAGCGCCCGACGGGGCGCCGGCAGAGGGATCAGCGGTTGTACGCCGTCTCGCCGTGAGAGCTGATGTCCAGGCCCTCGCGCTCTTCCTCTTCGGACACGCGCAGACCGATCACCAGGTCCACCAGCTTGTAGGCCACCACGGCAACCACGGCCGACCACACGATGGTGGTGATCACGCCTTGCGCCTGCACCCACACCTGGGCACCGATGCCGCCCCACTCGCCGCACTTGTCGGTGACGTAGTTGCAGATGCCCGTGCCGCCCAGGTCGGGCGAGGCGAACACGCCGGTCAGCAGCGCGCCCAGGATGCCACCCACGCCATGCACGCCGAAGACGTCCAGCGAGTCGTCGGCACCGAGCATGCGCTTGAGGCCGTTGACGCCCCACAGGCAGATGAAGCCCGCCAGCAGGCCGATCACCAGCGCACCGCCCACGCCCACGAAGCCGCAGGCCGGCGTGATGGCCACCAGGCCGGACACGGCACCGGAGGCGGCACCCAGCATCGAGGCCTTGCCCTTCATCAGCGCTTCACCGGCGATCCAGCTCAGCGTCGCCGCGGCCGTGGCCACGACCGTGTTGGTAAAGGCCAGCGCGGCCGTGCCGTTGGCTTCCAGGTTGGAGCCGGCGTTGAAGCCGAACCAGCCCACCCACAGCAGCGAGGCGCCGACCATGGTCAGCGTCAGGCTGTGCGGCGCCATGGACTCGCGGCCGTAGCCGACGCGCTTGCCCACCATGTACGCACCCACCAAGCCCGCCACGGCGGCGTTGATGTGCACCACCGTGCCGCCGGCAAAGTCCAGCGCGCCCTTGGCCCACAGCCAGCCCGCGTTGGCGGTGACCGCGGCCAGCGTCTCCTCGCTGGTGATGGCGTCCGGGCCGTCCCAGTACCAGACCATGTGCGCCGCAGGCAGGTAGGCAAAGGTGAACCACAGCACCGAGAAGGCCAGCACCGCCGAGAACTTGATGCGCTCGGCGAAGGCCCCCACGATCAGCGCCACCGTGATGCCGGCAAAGGCGCCCTGGAAGCTCACGAAGGTCAGCTCCGGCAGCACCACGCCCTTGCTGAAGGTCGCGGCCACGGACTCGGGCGTGACGCCCTTGAGGAACAGCTTGTCCAGCGTGCCGATGAACGGGTTGCCGGCGGTGAAGGCCGCCGAGTAGCCGTAGACCACCCACAGCACCGAGATCAATGCGAAGACGGTGAAGACCTGCATCAGCACCGACAGCATGTTCTTGCTGCGCACCAGGCCGCCGTAGAACAACGCCAGGCCCGGGACGATCATCAGGATGACCAGCGCGGTGGCGGTCATCAGGAAGGCCGTGTCGCCCTTGTTGGGCACCGGCGCGGCCGCGGCTGCGGCCACGTCGGCCACGGCGCTGACGGCTTCAGCCACGCCGCTGGCGGCGACCGCCGCGGCGTCCTGCGCCAGCACGCCGCTGGCCACACCCAGGCCGGCCAGACCGGCCGCCAGGGGGAGAAGGAGCTTTCTCATGATTTTGTCTGTGTGGTGTGGTCGGACTGCCGCGTCAGAGCGCGTCGGGGCCGGTTTCGCCGGTGCGGATGCGCACCACCTGCTCCAGCGGGCACACGAAGATCTTCCCGTCGCCGATCTTTCCGGTACGGGCCGAGCCTTCGATGGCTTCGATCACGCGCTCGACGACCTCGTCGTCCACCGCGGCTTCGATCTTGACCTTGGGCAGGAAGTCCACGACGTACTCCGCGCCGCGGTAGAGCTCGGTGTGGCCCTTCTGGCGGCCGAAGCCCTTGACTTCCGTAACCGTGATGCCCTGCACGCCAATGGCGCTCAGCGCTTCACGCACCTCGTCGAGCTTGAAGGGCTTGACGATTGCAGTGACCATCTTCATGGCTGATTCCTTTCAAAAGGTGTACTTGACTCCGACCACGAGCGCATTCTTACCCGTGAACTTGGAACCGTCGGACACCGGGGTGACGTAGAACGCCTTATCGGCATTCGTACCGACGAAAGAGGCACTGACCACGAAGCCGCTGAAGTCCTTGGAAATGCCCAGCGAGTAGTCGGTGTAGGAGCCTGGATCGTCGTTAGGCCCCTTGATCTTCTGGTAGCCCACGTGCGGCACCAGCATCCAGCCGTCGGTGATCTCGAAGCTGCCCGACAGGTCGAAATAGAAGCTGTTCTTGCTGTCCGGGTTGCCGAAGGTGTTGGTCAGCGCATGCGAGTACTTGGCCGTCACGGGGCCGAAGGTCAGCGCGCCGTAGAGCTCCGTCGTGTTGGCGTTCTTGAAGCCGCTGACGTTGCCCAGCTTGTTGCGCGGGTACCAGTACTGCAGCAGGCCCACGTCGTAGCCCAGGCCTTCCATGATCGAGCCCCTGTAGCCGCCGTAGACGTCGACCTCGAGGCTGCCCCTCTCCGCCCCAGCGTCCTTGATCCACTTGATGGTCGAGGCCCAGGTGCCGACGTAGAAGCCGCCGTCGGCGCTCTGCACCCAATCCGCCCCGCCCTGCAGCGCCGGGTCCAGCCGGCTCTGCGAGATGCCGCGATAGCGGTAGTCGGTCACCGCGCCCGCGTTGAAGCTCACGTCGGCATGGGCCGGCAGGCTGCTCAGCGAAGCAAGGGTCGCAACGGCAAGGAAGGCTTTTTTGATCATGAATGCTCCGGATTGATAGGTGCCTACCCAAACTGCACCTTCCGTGCCAGCAATGATTTGGACTTTCCCGGGGACGCCTCTACGCAGCGTCCGGCCACAGCGCACCATCCTGGGGAAAACGAAGCTCCAGCCCTGCTTTGGTGCGCCTTCACACGGGGCGTTACAAGTAGAAGGCTGTTCTCCACAATGGCCTGACGACGAAACCCTACGGGAGGACGCGGATGTCGCTGGCCGTGCTCTGCAGCCGGGCGCTGGACGCCCTGGAAGCGCCTGAAGTGCGCGTGGAAGTGCATCTGGCCAACGGGCTGCCCAGCTTCACGCTGGTGGGCCTGGCCGACACCGAAGTCAAGGAGGCGCGCGAGCGGGTGCGCGCGGCGCTGGGACACAGCGGCCTGCCCTTTCCGCACAACAAGCGCATCACGGTGAACCTGGCGCCGGCGGACCTGCCCAAGGAGTCCGGGCGCTTCGACCTGCCCATCGCGCTGGGCATCCTGGCCGCCGCGGGGGAGCTCGATATCGCGGCGCTCGGCCGCTTCGAGTTCGCGGGCGAGCTGTCGCTGGCCGGCGAGCTGCGCCCGGTACGCGGCGCCGTCGCGCTGGCCCTGGCGCTGCGCCGCGCGGGCAGCACGCGCACGCTGGTGCTGCCC
>JAEYPG010000230.1 GCA_023410975.1 Pseudomonadota bacterium | reverse complement strand
ACTCGAACCCGGGCTGAGGAGCGCGCGACATGGACAGCTTCCTCTACCAGCGCCCCGGCTCGCTCGACGAGGCCCTGGCGCTGATGGCGCAACCCGGCGTGGCGGCCATCGCCGGCGGGTCCAACCTGCTGGATTTGATGAAAGGCGGCATCGCCCGCCCCTGCAAGCTCATCGACGTCAGCCGCCTGCCCTGGGACGCGATCGAGCCCCTGCCCGATGGCGGCCTGCGCCTGGGCGCGGGCGTGCGCAACAGCGACGCGGCCGACGACGCCCAGGTGCGCGAGCGCTACCCGCTGCTGGCGCGCGCCCTGCTGGTCGGCGCCACGCAACAGCTGCGCAACATGGCGACGGTCGGCGGCAACCTGCTGCAGCGCACCCGCTGCCTCTACTTCTACGACGACGGTTTCAGACGCTGCAACAAGCGCAGCCCCGGGACCGGCTGCGACGCGCTGGGCGGTTTCAACCGGCAGCACGCGATCCTGGGCGCGAGCGAGCACTGCATCGCCACGCACCCGTCGGACATGGCCGTGGCGCTGGCGGCACTGGACGCGCGCGTGCTGCTGCGCAGCGCCCGCGGCGAGCGCACGCTGGCGCTGGCGGATTTCCATCGCCTGCCCGGCGACACGCCGGAGCGGGACACGGCCATCGAGCCGGACGAGCTGGTTGTCGCGGTGGAGCTGCCGCCCTCCAGGGCGGCCGGCCACAGCCACTACCTGAAGATCCGCGACCGCGCGAGCTACGCCTTCGCGCTGGTGTCGGTGGCAGTGGCGCTGGAGCTGGACGGCGACGGCCGCGTCGAGCGCGCGGGCCTGGCGCTGGGCGGCGTGGCCCACAAGCCCTGGCGCGTGGCGGCGGCCGAGCAGGCGCTGGCCGGACGCCTTCCCGATGACGCCGACGCGGCCTCGGACGCGGCCGACGCGCTGCTCGCCGGCGCCCGTGGTTACGGCCACAACGACTTCAAGATCGAGCTGGCGCGCCGCGCCGTGCGCCGCGCCCTCGCGCGCGCCGCACGCGGCAGCACGCTCTGAAAACAGCCTTCACTCCAACCCTTCGTCAGCACTGAAACAAAAACCCGTTCGGGCTGAGCTTGTCGAAGCCCTTGTGGCGACAACCAAGCGCCTGCCCTTCGACAAGCTCAGGGCGAACGGGGGCCAGTTCACTTTCGAAGAAAACTGGAACCAGCAGGACGACACCATGGACGCTTCTCCCCTTCCCATGACCGTGACGCCCGCTGCCGGCGGCGAAACCGACGGCCGGCTCGGCGGCGGGCTCTCCCGCGTGGACGGCCCCCTGAAGGTTTGCGGCGAGGCCCGCTACGCGGCCGACTTCGACGCGCCGGGCCTGGCGCACGCGACGATGGTGCTGAGCCGCATCGCCAGCGGGCGCGTGCGCGCGATCGACGACACGGCCGCGAAACGCGAGCCCGGCGTGCTGCTGGTGATGACGCCCTTCAACGCGCCGCGCCTGCCCGAGGGCGGGCAGGCCGGCCTCAATCCGCCGGCCGGGCGCACGCTGTCGCTGCTGCAGGACGACCGCGTGCACTACGACAGCCAACCCGTCGCCGTGGTGGTGGCCGAGACGCTGGAGGCCTCGCGCCAGGCGGCGCGGCTGCTGAAGGTCGAATACGAGGAAGAGACGCCCGTGCTGGACTTCGGGCAGGCCAGGGCCGAGGCGCACCCGCCCAAGGAGGCGCAAGGCCAGGAGCCGGACAGCGTGCGCGGCGACGCGCAGGGCGGCTGGGCCGCGGCGGCGCACCGGCATGAAGCCACCTACACCACGCCGCTGGAGCACCACAACCCGCTGGAGACCCACGCCACGCTGGCCGCGTGGGACGGCGACGAGCTGACGCTGTGGGATGCCACGCAGTACGTGCACGGCGTGCGGCAGACGGTGGCGCAGCGGCTGGGCATCGACGCGGAAAAGGTGCGCGTGGTGAACCCCTTCGTCGGCGGCGCCTTCGGCAGCAAGGGCTCCGCGTGGTCGCACGTGGTGCTGGCCGCGATGGCGGCGCGCGAAGTGCAGCGGCCGGTGCGGCTGATGGTGGAGCGCACGCAGATGTTCGGGCCCGTGGGCAACCGGCCCTTTACCGAGCAGGCGTTCCGGCTCGCCGCGGCGCAGGACGGCCGGCTCACGGCGCTGGAGCACCACGTGCACGCCGAGACGGCGCGCATCGAGGACTGGATCGAGCCCTCGGCGCTGCTCTCGCGTTTCCTGTACGCCTGCGACAACGTCGCGACCTCGCACCGGCTGGTGCCGCTGAACGTGGGCGTGCCCACCTTCCAGCGCGCGCCGGGCGAGGCCACGGGCAGCTTCGCGCTGGAGTCCGCCATGGACGAGCTGGCGCACGCGGCCGGCATCGACCCGCTGGCGTTCCGCCTGCGCAACCACTCGGACTTCGACGCCGAGCGCGGCATGCCCTACTCCAGCAAGTCCTTGCGCGAGTGCTACGCGCGCGGGGCGGAGGCTTTCGGCTGGTCGCGCCGCAACCCGCAGCCGGGCGCGATGCGCGACGGCGACGCGCTGGTCGGCTGGGGCATGGCGACGGCCACCTACCCGGCCAAGCGCATGCCCTCGGAGGCCAGGGCCGCGCTGCTGCCGGACGGCCGCGTGCGGGTGCAGTGCGGCACGCACGACCTGGGCACCGGCACCTGGACGCTGCTGACGCAGGTGGCGGCCGACACGCTGGAGCTGCCGCCCTCGCGCATCGCGCTGTCCATCGGCGACTCGGCGCTGCCGATGGCGCCGGTGTCCGGCGGCTCCATGAGCGCCGCCAGTGCCGGCGCGGCCGTGCACGACGTGTGCGAGGCGCTGCGCACGCGGCTGATCGAGCTGGCGGTGGCGGACGAGGCTTCGCCGCTGCACGGCGCGCCGCACGAGTTGATAGAGCTGCGCGAAGGCCGCCTGCGCCACCGCGAGGAGCCCGGGCGCGGCGAGCCGATCGAGACGCTGGCCGCGCGCCACGCCGAGGACGAGCTGCAGGTGAAGGTGCGCGCCACGCCCGGCCCGGACGCCGAGAAGTTCTCCAAGCACTCCTTCGGCGCGGTGTTCGTGGAGGTACGGGTGGACGCCGAGCTGGGCGAGATCCGCGTACCGCGCATCGTGGCGGCCTACGCGGTGGGGCGGCTGCTCAACGCCAAGACCGGGCGCAGCCAGCTGCTGGGCGGCATCGTGTGGGGCCTGTCGATGGCACTGCACGAACACTCCCTGCGCGACCCGCGCTACGGGCGCATCGCCAACGCCAACCTGGGCGAATACCACGTGCCGGTGAACGCCGACGTGCCGGACATCGAACTGATCGTCGTGCCGGAGGAGGACGAACACCTCGGCCCGCTGGGCGCCAAGGGCATCGGCGAAATCGGCATTACCGGCGTGGCCGGGGCGGTGGCGAACGCGGTGTGGCACGCGACAGGCCGGCGGATTCGCGACCTGCCGATTTCGCTGGACGCGCTGCTATAAGGAGCCGGACGGCCGCATGGGGCACGCCATGCCCCTACGGCGGCCCCACGAGACCACCGCGCGAGGGAGCGGATGAACGAATTAAATCCGCCCGGCGAAACGCCGGAAATCGCCTGCACCGGCTCCAGGGTCGTGTACCAGAACCGCTGGATCAAGGTCCGGGAGGACGCCATCGTCCGGGCCGACGGCGCGCCCGGCCTTTACAGCGTGGTGGAGCGGGCCGATTTCGCGGCCATCGTCGCGATCGAAGCCGGGCAGATTTACCTGGTCGAGCAGTTCCGGTATCCGGTCGGCGGGCGGTATTGGGAATTGCCACAAGGCGCCTGGGAAGACGACCCCAATAAATCGCCGGAGGAAGTGGCCCGGGGCGAATTGCGCGAGGAAACCGGCCTGGTGGCCGGCAAGATGCTTCACGCCGGCTCGATGTTCATCGCCTACGGCCTGTGCACCCAGCGCTGCAACGCCTTCCTGGCGACGGAATTGACGCAACAGGGCCAGCAGCTCGATGCCGAAGAAGCCGGCCTGATCCGCCGCCCTTTTCCCCTGCCCGAATTCGAGAACATGCTGCGGAACGGCGTGATCCAGGACGGGGTGACGATGGCGGTGTTTGGGTTGTTGAGGTTGAAGGGGTTGGTTTGATTCAAATGGGTGTGGCACGGAGTACGGGTCGCACCCTTTCCACAGGCGTCATTCCCGAGAAGGTGGGAATCCAGGGGGCCGCCAAGCTGGCCGAAATTTCACTTGATCGTATGCCGCAGCTTCCGCCCAACAAAAAGTCACGCTTGCGCCGCGCCGCCCTTGCCCATCGCCGGCCAATTGCGTCAAATATTTAAGAAGATGAGCACCACAATCACAAAGGCCTGAAATGACAAGCGAAGTTGATTTTACTTTTTACGACCGCGCTGATGCCCACATTTGTCTATCGAATGAGCAACTCGCTCAAGTTGAAGGGCTTGGCAAGGTGAGTGCTTCAATGATGTTCGGCACCACAAGGTTCAATGCTTGGGTGAGTGCATGTGGTTTTTCCTCTGGGGAGGAAATGGCTGCCGCGCGAGAAAAAACGCTCAAATATTTTTGCGAGCAATACCGTCTTATGCTTGAAGAGAATCTTGACGACTACATTGCCAACTTCAGCAAATACATGGTTACTGAACGAGATGGTGTGTAAAACATTCCCATGCATCAAATCACCACTTACCAGGACGCCCCACATCGCCAACAGGTGATCGCCCTGTGGCATTTGCTCTTCGGCCCTACCACCGGCCACAACGACCCAGGCCTGAGCATCGACAAGAAACTGGTCGTCAACCTTCGTGGCGCTCGCCGGCGACCGAGTCGTGGGCACCACGCTGGCCGGATACGACGGCCACCGCAGCTGGCTGTATTCGGTGGCCGTCTATCCTGAATTCCAGGCGACGGGCATCGGCACCCAGCTGGTACGCCACGCGGAACGTGCGTTGACCGAATTAGGCTGCGTGAAAATCAACCTGCAGGTCCTGCAAACCAACCAGGGCGTCGTCGCGTTCTACCAGTCCATCGGCTACGCGGTGGAGGAACGCATCAGCCTGGGGCGCAAGATCGAAGAGAACATTCCTCGAATCTCCCAGGCTCCACTGCTGCCGGGCTCAGTACCGCAAGCATGCGAAACGCAAGAACCGCTCCCACCCGCCGCGTATTCATCCGTAATTTCGTGAAATTTTCACGAAGACGCATTTGAAATAGTGCTCCCGGCTGACATCTGTTGCCGGGGCGGCTGTATCACCGGCCATGCCCATGGGTTCCCATTCATCGGCGCACCATGCCCCCTGATCCACATCAGAAATTTTCTGGACGCTTCCATGCACCGAAGCGATACCCGGGACCGAACGAAGAACACGGACCTTGCCGTAGCAGCGTTGGTCGGCGATGATGGTTGCGGGAAATTCAGTCGCTTTGGAGATTGTTTTTAGCAGTATCAATCGACACCAGGCCTCGTCAACACCTCGGGAACCCTCATGAAGAACGATCGACTCGAACGCGATATTGCCGAACAAGTCAAATGCATACTGCTTCCTTATCTTCAGAGACTACACGATTACCAAATTGACACATCCACCGGCGGGGTCGAAGTAAAAGCGCAATCCAACGAAAACAAGGCTTCGAGAACACTCATCCTGAGAGCCGCGATCGACCACGAAAACAAGCAGATCCATATTCCGAATGCACAATTCCTGAATTCATGAACCACTGCGGCATTGGCAAGAATGCTTGCCAAGCATCCATGGAGCCTGGAAACCAAAGATAGGCGGAGAGAGGTATACGCATCGGGTGCCAAGCTTAGGAGAACATCTCTCAATATTCCTGCCTGTGCCTGCGACCGCCGCGGCTGCGTTAAGGTCAACGGAAAACTACCGACCTGAAAACCCATGTCCGATCACCTCCCCGGCCTGCCCACCGCCGAATGGCCGTACCTGCAGATCCTGGTGCGGCTGGCACTGAGCCTGGCCCTGGGGCTGCTGATCGGGCTGGAGCGCGAGCGCCGCGGCAAGGAGGCGGGGCTGCGCACCTTCGGCTTCATCTGCCTGCTGGGCGCGCTCGGCGGTTCGCTGGGCACGGCCTTCTCGCTGCTGGTGCTGGCGCTGGTCGGGCTGCTGGTCGTCTTCCTCAACCTCCAGACGCTGCGCGCCGGCGAAGGCACCGAGCTCACCACCTCGGCGGCCATGCTGGTGACCTGCATGGCGGGCGTCCTGTGCGGCCAGGGCCACACCATCTCGCCGGCGGCGGTGATGGTGATCGCCACCGCCCTGCTGGCCTGGAAGGAGCGGCTGGCAGGCTTCTCCATGGGCCTGACCGAGAGCGAGCTGCGGTCGGCACTGCTGCTGGCGATCCTGGCCATCGTCATCTACCCGGCATTGCCGCGGGGCGCCGTGGACCCGTGGCACCTGGTGGAGCCGCGCGCGGCCTGGGTGACGGTGATCCTCATCGCGGCCATCGGCTTCGTGAACTACGTGCTCTGGAAGCTCTACGGCGACCGGGGCACGGAGCTGTCCGGCTTCCTGGGCGGGCTGGTCAACAGCAACTTCACCGTCATCGAGCTGTCCTCGCGCTTGCAGCAGGCACCGCAGGCCTTCGTCCAGCCGGCGTACCGGGGCATCCTGCTCGCCACCTCGGCCATGCTGCTGCGCAACGCCAGCCTGCTGCTGATCTTCGCGCCGCTGGTGCTACTGGGCTCCCTGCCCACCTTCGCGCTGATGCTGTTCACGAGCACGGTGCTGGTGCTGTGGAGCCACCGCCGCGGCCAGGCGCCGCGCCCCGCCTCGCCCGCGACGCTGAAGCTGGAGCTGCCCTTCTCGCTGCCGCAGGCGCTGAAGTACGGCGTGGTGTTCCTGGTGCTGCACGTGCTGGGCGGGCTGACGCAGCGCCAGTTCGGCAACCTGGGCTTCTACGCGGTGAGCGTGCTGGGCGGGCTCATGTCCAGCGCCAGCGCCGTGGCGGCCGCGGCCACCCTGGCCTCGCAAGGCAGCCTGTCGCCCTCGGTGGCGGCGACCGGGGCGGTGCTGGCGTCCTTCACCAGCCTGGTGTTCAGCCTGACCTTCGTGCTGCGCACGCGGCACGCGCCGCTGATCCGCGGCCTGTCCGCCGCGATGCTCTGCGTGGCGCTGGCGGGCGTGGCCGGGCTGCTGGTGGCCGACGCCGTGCAGCCATGGCTGACGCAGTGGGCGGCGCAGCTGGAACGGCCGGCGCCCGGGCCAAGCCACTGACCCCGTACCCCGTGTCCACGCAAGGCCGAACGTGGCAAGCCACCAGGATTTACCGGCGCACAGCCTCGGTCTTGCCTCAAACCCCGCCCAACACCCGCGGAAACACACCCGCCGCCGTCCCCCGCAGGCACACATGCGCCTGGTCGTCGATCGCGCTGGGCCGCGGGTTGAGGATCACCACGTGCGCCCCCGCCTCGTGTGCCACCTGCGCCAGCCCGGCAGCGGGCCACACGGCGCCGGAAGTGCCCACCACCAGCATCACGTCGCACTCGAAGGCCGCGCGCTCCGCCGCCTCCATAGTCCCCTCGGGCAGCATCTCCCCGAACCACACCACGCCCGGGCGCACCAGGTTGCCGCAGGACGGGCACTTCGGCGGACGGCCGGGGATGGCCGTGGCGGTGTCCATCAGGGACGGCTGGTGCGGGCAAGCCTCTAGCCAGCGGTCGAGCAGGATGTCCCCGTGCAACCGCAACACCCCGCGGCTGCCGGCGCGCTGGTGCAGGTCGTCCACGTTCTGCGTCACCAGCGCCAGCCGGCCCGGGTGGCGTCGCTCGTAATCGGCCAGCGCCACGTGGCCGGCATTGGGCTGCGCCCGGCGCACGCCCTCGCGCCGCTCGGCATACCAGTCCCACACCAGCTCCGGATCGGCCCGGAAGCCCGCCTCGCTGGCGAGCTGCATCGGGTCGAACTTCGCCCACAAGCCGCTCTGCGCGTCGCGGAAAGTGGGAATGCCGCTCTCGGCCGACATCCCCGCCCCCGTGAGCACGCACACCTTGCGCGCCGCGCCCAGGCGCTCGCGCAGGTCGGACACGTCGCGGGCGGTGCGGGCGTCCATGGAACGGCCCTTCGGCTCAGGCGCCGCGCTGGCGCCGCGCCTCGTACAGGCACACGGCGGCGGCCACGGACACGTTCAGGCTTTCAACAGCACCCTGCATCGGGATGCGGACCAGCTCATCGCAGGTCTTGCGCGTGAGCTGGCGCATGCCCGGGCCCTCCGCACCCAGCACCAGCGCCACCGGGCCCTTGAAGTCCACGTCGTAGATGGACTTCTCGGCATCCTCCGCCGTGCCGACCACCCAGATGTTGCGTTCCTTGAGCTCGTTGAGGCTGCGAGCGAGGTTCGTGACCATCAGGTACGGCACCGTCTCGGCCGCGCCGCTGGCGACCTTGGCCACCGTGGCGTTGAGGCCCACCGCGTGGTCCTTGGGGGCGACCACCGCGTGCGCGCCGGCACCGTCGGCCACGCGCAGGCAGGCGCCCAGGTTGTGCGGATCGGTCACGCCGTCGAGCACCAGCAGCAGCGGCGGGCCGTCCACCTCGTCGAGCACGTCGTCCAGCGAGTGCTGCTGCGCCAGCGCCTGCACCCGCGCCACCACGCCCTGGTGCCGGTGCGTGCCGCACAGCTTGGACAGGCGCTCGTCGTCGCTGTCGATCAGCTTGGCGCCCGCCTCCTTGGCGCGCTCCACGAACTGGCGCATGCGCGCGTCGCGCCGCGTGGCATCGACGTGGATCTCGGTGATGGACTGGGGCGCGGTCTTCAGGCGCACCGTGACGGCATGGAAGCCGAATAGCAGCTTGGCGGAACTCATCGGCGGGATTATCGCCGCCGGGTCCGGGGCGGCCGGGAGCGGCCGTCGCCCGCGCAACCAGCGCCTGGCGCCCGCGTGACGAATCGCCCACCAACGCCGATCAGCCCACGGCCGCTTCCACCGCCTCTTCCAGCACCCGCTCGTAGCCCCGCTCCGTGCGCCGGATCAGCCCCTCGGCCTCCAGCTGCGACAGGTAGCGCCGCACCATCGGCGCCCCGCAACGCACCGCCGCCTGCACGCCGCGGATGCTCGGCGCGATGGAGCCATCCCGCACGCCGGCGCGAACGCGCTCCAGGCGCGCATCGGCGCCGGCGCTGTCCACCACCGGCAAGGGCGCGTCCTCGGCCCCGGATGCCACCGGCTCGTCCGGCATCGGCACCGGTGCCGGGGGCGCTTCGACCGTCGCCACCTCGCCTGCAGCCACCGCCGCCGACACCGCGCAGGCCGCTTCACGCACGGCGGCGGACACGCCCGCAACCCCGCCGGACACATCGGTGGACACATCCACGGCCACACCAGGCATGTCTGCCGCGCGCTCCGCGGCCACGCCTTCGAACACACCAGGATCGCCGTCCGGCAGCGACGCAGCCGCCGGCCTCAACCCAGGCACCAGCACCCAGCCGCCCAAGGGAAAAGCTCCTGGATTCCCGCCCGGCACCGCCTGCAGCGGCAACGTCGCCCCAGCCGCCAGCGGCGCCGCGGCCAGCCCGAAGGAAGGGCCGATCCGCACCGGCGCCATCGGCACAGACACACCGGACACAGCCCCGGATGCATCCAGTACCGCCGGCATGGACACAGGCGCCGCCAGCGCGGACACACCGGGCGGCGCTGCCCCCTCCCCCGCCGCGCGCAGCAGCGATCCGGCCGCGCCGAACAGCACCAGCCCCGCCACCGACACCAGCAGGCCGCGCGTGACCGAGTAGGCCAGGGCGCCTTGCTCGCCCAGGATCTGCGTCGCGGTCGGCCTCAGGGCTGCCTGCAGCTCGGCCAGCTCGGCCGTGCGTGCCTGCACCAGCCGCTCGGTCTCCAGCGCCGCGCCCAGCGACTCGGCGGCGGACTGGCGCGAGGCCAGCACCTTCGACTGCGAGGAAGCTGCTGCGGCGTTGCGCAGCTCCTCGGCCGTGGCACGCAGCGCGGCGATGGAGGCGCGCAGCTCGATGACACGCTGCTGGCGCGCCTCGGCGGCCACGTCCGCGGCTCGCGTGATGCCCTGCTGCACCAGCACGATGGTCAGGCATTCGAAGGCCAGCACCGAGACAGCCAGCGCCGCCAGGCCCCAGCGCTGCGCGCGCAGGCGCTGGCATGGCAGCAGCGCGGCCAGCGCGAAGGCGGCCATTTCCAGCACCACCAGCAGCAACGCCGTGGTGCTGGCCAGGGCGCGCGCCGCCTCGTCGGCCTCCAGCGCGCGGGCGCCGAATTCGAAGTAGCGCAGCGTCACCACGC
>JAEYPG010000161.1 GCA_023410975.1 Pseudomonadota bacterium | reverse complement strand
GCTCGAAGCAGTCCACATCGACCAGCAGCAGCGACAGCGCGTGCCCGTGGCGCAGGGCGCGGCGCCACTCCTGGTCCAGCGCGGCGTCGAAGGCACGCCGGTTGGCGATGCCCGTGAGCGGGTCCACCCCGGCCAGGCGGCGCAGCGCGTCGGACTTGTGCTTGAGCGCCAGATGCGCGCGCACGCGGGCGCGCGCCACGGGCGGATGCACGGGCTTGTGGATGAAGTCCACCGCGCCCAGCTCCAGCGCCCGCGTCTCCATCTGCAGGTCGGCAGTCGCGGTGACGAAGATCACCGGCACGTCGGCGCTGCCCGCATCGGCCTTGATCCGCCTGCAGGTCTCCAGGCCGTCCAGGCCGGGCATGCTGGCATCGAGCAGCACCAGGTCGGGCGCATGGTCGCGGATCTGCCGCAGCGCCGCTTCGCCGCTGGTGGCGAACACGATGCGGGCCTCGCCTTCGAGGATGCGGCTGAGCAACAAGATGGCGCTGGGATCGTCATCGACGATCAGCAGGCACTGCGCGGAGCGCGTCGGAACGGTCGAGCGTGAATCTGGCATGGTTGCCCGGCGTCGGCAGGCAAGACGGTACGGCTGTAACGCCGTGGATCATCCCGCCCCTCTCGTGGAGAAACCTGGCGCGCGCCTTTCGGCACGCGCGCAAATCCGAGCAATGGTGCACGGAAACCAGCGGCTCGCACCCGTGGTGTCCACGGCGCCGGGGCGCGGGGCACGCCGGTTGCTGCAGCGCAGCAATGAACCTTTCTCACGACGATGCGGCGATCCTGCCTTCGCCCTCTCTGGTTTCGAGCAGCATCAGCCTGGCCCTGTCGGGCGGCAACGCGCTGGGCGCCTACGCTGCCGGCGCCTGCGAAGCGCTGCATGACGCGGGCTACAGCCCGGATCGCGTCAGCGGCGCCTCCATCGGCGCGGTCAACGCGGCCATCGTGGCGGGCAACCCGCCGGCGCAGCGCGCGGAGAAGCTGCGCGAGTTCTGGCGCCAGGCCTCGACGTGGAGCGCCCTGGGCCCCGTGCCCGCCGGTGGCCGCGCCCGCGACGTGTACAACAAGCTGCACGCCCTGCAGACGGTGATGGTCGGGCGCCCGGGCCTGTTCACGCCGCGCTCCAGCGGCTTCCTGTCGCTGCTGCCCGGCACGCCTTCGGACGTGGGCCTGTTCGACGGCCGCCCGCTGCTGGCCACGCTGGAGCGCGTGGTGGACTTCGACTACCTCAACAGCGCGGCACTGCCGCTGGTCATCGGCTGCGTGGACCTGGAAAGCGGCGAGCCGGTGTACTTCGACAGCCGCCGGCAGACCATCGAGCCGCGCCACCTGCTGGCCAGCACCGCATTCATTCCCGGCTTTCCGCCGGTGGAGATCGACGGCCGGCTGCTGGGCGACCCCGGCCTGCTGTGCAACCTGCCGCTGGACCCGCTGCTGGCCGAGCCGCCGGGCGGCGACCACGTGTGCTTCGCCGTGGACCTGTTCGATGCCCGCGGCGGGCGGCCGTTCTCGATGGACACGGCGCTGGAGCGCGCCCAGGACATTGCCTTCGCATCGCAGTCGCTGCGCACCATCGACGCCTACCGGCGCGAGTACCGGCTGCGCCACCTGCTGGCGCGCCAGGCGCCGCGGACTGAAGCGGCGGACGCGGCCGGCGACGGCGAGACCGCCGTCGCGCTGCTGGCCTACCGGCCGCCCGTGCACGAGGTGGCGGCCAAGACGCTGGAGTTCTCGGCGCCATCGGTGCGCGAGCGCTGGGCCGCAGGCCGGCAGGACATGCACGCCGCGATCGCAGCCCTCGAAGCCGGTCGCGCGACGACGCGCGACCCGGGCTTCGCCTTCTTCGACTGCCGCCGGCCCCTGGAGCAGCCACGACCCGAGGCTGCCCGGGAGGCGCTGGAAGCGACGGCCCCCCGAGGCACCGTCGCCGCCGGCGCGCTTCAGCAGCGCATGTCTTCCAGCGCGGCCAGCGCGCCGCGGTAGAGCGCCCGGCGCTCGTAGAGGCCGCACATGGGCGAAACGTGCTCGTGGATGAAGCGGGTGATGGCGTCGAACTGCAGCCGGTCGGCCATCTCGTTGAAGCCGCGGCTGTGCCAGAACCACGCGGCCGTGAGGCAGGCGTCCCCCGGGCGCGCGACCAGGTCGGGCTGCTCCTCGTAGGGCCGCTGCAGCGCCGCGCCGGCATGGCGGTAGGTGGCGCGGCCCACCAGGCGGATCAGCCCGCGGCCCCGGTAGCGCCAGCCGTCGCCGCTGGCGGCGTCGCCGTTGCCGTGATGGCCGCACAGCACGGTGTTGGCCAGCGCCTGCGGCGCGCCCACCAGCCGCTCGGCATCGTCCAGGTCGCGCACGCGGCCGGGCCACATGGCACAAATGCGCTCGGGGGTGCGGTAGAGCATGCCCTCTTCCAGCGTGACGAAGCCGCGGGTCTCGAAGGCGCACTGGGAGACGAATGCCGCGATGCGCTCCGGCGTGCGGATGTCGAAGCGCTCGCAGGCCAGGCCCAGCGACTGGTGGTAAGCATCGGCCACACGCGGCGCGATGCCGGCGGCGGCCAGGGTGGCGAGGATCAGCATGGTGTGTCCCGTGTTCCGTCGAGGGCGACGGACGCCGTGCCGCATCGCCACCGAGTCGGCCTGGCGCCCCACGAGAAGCGCAAAACAATATTTGCGCGCTGCAGCATGGAAACAAGTTTGCGCGCTGCAACATGCCAGCGCCAGCAACCGGGTCGCCTCCCACGGCGCCAGTTTGTTGCGCTTTGTATCCTCACCGAAAAGCCGGGATGACCCAGGATTTCACCGGGCATCCATGCTCGCCTTCCTGGGCCACCAAGCCTTGCGAGCGGCTGCCGACCGGCGTTCAACCCGGCATGCCGCATCGATTCGTCACCACTGGAGCCACTCATGAAACGTCGTGCACTGGCACGCGCCTTCCCCGCCCTTCCCGCTTTGCTGCTCCTGGGTCCGGTCTTGTGCCGCCCGGCCCGGGCTGCGCCCACCTCGGCGGAAGCGACCTTGGGCATCCGCGCCGCCCTGGAGCGCGGCGCCACCACCGCGGTGGAGCTGCTGGGTCGGCCGGACGGTTTTCTAGGCAACCCGCAGGTGCGCATCCCGCTGCCGCCGGCACTGGAGCAGGTGGCGGGCGTGCTCAAGCTCATGGGCCAGCAGCGCCGGGTCGATGAGCTCGTGACCGCCATGAACCGCGCCGCCGAAGCCGCGGTGCCCGAGGCGAAGGCACTGCTGGTGGACGCGGTGCGCTCGATGTCGGTCCAGGATGCGCTGAACATCGTGCGCGGCGGCGAGACCGCCGTGACCGAATTCTTTGCCGGCCGCACGCGCCAGCCGCTGGCCCAGCGCTTCCTGCCCATCGTGAGCCGCGCCACGGAGAAGGTGGCGCTGGCGCAGAGCTACAA
>JAEYPG010000107.1 GCA_023410975.1 Pseudomonadota bacterium | reverse complement strand
CCCTGGCGGCGCCGGCGCGCCCGGCCGGGGAGGCGCCCGCCGCCGCCGCGGACGCCCCCGTGGTCACGCCACTGCCCCTGGCGCCGAAGCTGCCCGACAAGGCCGTGCTGTGCGTGGGCGGGCGCTCGGGCAGCGTGCCGGTGTACCGCCAGCTGGTGGAGCGCACGGGCGGCCAGTTCCTGCACCACGACGGCGGCGAGGAGGACGGCAGCGCGCAGCTGGAGTCCAGCCTGGCCGCGGCCGACCTGGTGATCTGCCAGACCGGCTGCATCAGCCATGGCGCCTACTGGCGCGTCAAGGACCACTGCAAGCGCACCGGCAAGCAGTGCGTGTTCGTGGACAAGCCCAGCGCCGCCGGGCTGCTGCGCGGGCTGCAGGAGGCCGCCGCGCTGCTGGATACGCCCGGCCCCACGGCCGCGCGGGATACCGCGGCAACGGTTTCGGCCACAACCGCTTGTCCCGAGGGCTGAGCCCGGCCTGGCGCAGCGCTTCGCCTACCACGTTCCGGCGCGCCTGGCCGCCCGCATCCGGGCGGTGGCAGCCGGGTTGAAGCGGTGATCCCCCCTGGGCAGAGTGAGCCTGCCCGGGGCGCGCATGGCGCGTGCCGGCGCCTTCACCCCCTTCACGAGGAGCTGCGCGATGCCAGTACGGGAACCCGAAATCTTGAATCCGTCCTGCCTGCGGCGAGCGGTGCTGCTGGCCCTGGGCAGCGCCGCCGCGGCCACGGCGCAGGCGGCCGTCGGCGTGTCGCTGGGCCATCTGCCGGGGCTGCCGCTGGAGCGCCCGCAGGCCGTGGTGGCCGTGGCCAACCCCTATGGCGCGGAGGCCGGCGCGCAGGTGCTGGAAAAGGGCGGCAACGCCATCGACGCGGCCGTGGCCATCGCCTACGCGCTCAACGTCGTGGAGCCGCAGTCGGCGGGCATCGGCGGCGGCGGCTTCATGATGATCCACCACGCCGCCTCGGGCCGCACTTTCTACATCGACTCGCGCGAGAAGGCGCCCGCCGGTGCCACGCCCACAATGTTCCAGGGCGTTGCCAACGCGTCGCTGCAGGGCGTGGCCGTGGGCGTGCCCGGCATGGTGCGCGGCACTGCGCTGGCGCTGGACCGCTTCGGCCGCATGCCGCTGCACAAGGTGCTGCAGCCCGCCATCAACCTGGCCGACAAGGGCTTCAAGGCCACGCCGCGCTACGTCGAGGCCAGCTGCAACCCACGCGCGCGCAACTCGCCGGAGTCGGAGGCCTTCTTCTGCCCCGGCGGCGTGGCGCCGGCGGTGGGCTCGCTGGTGCGCAACGAGGCGCTGGCCGGCACGCTGCGGCTGATCGCCAAGAACGGCCCCGACTGCTTCTACCGCTACATCCCGTCCAAGGGCTGCGACATCGCCAAGGGCGTCGTCGAAGGGCAGAAGTGGGGCCAAGGCGGCAGCATGACGCTGGCCGACCTGCAGGACTACCAGCCCGCGCTGCGCGACCCGGTGCAGGCCACCTACCGCGGCTACGTCATCAAGGCGATGTCGCCGCCGTCCTCCGGCGGGCTGACGCTGCTGCAGATGCTCAAGATGCTGGAGCGCTTCCCCATCGGCGACGCGGCGGCGGGCTACGGCTTCGGCTCGGTGAAGACAGCCAACGTGATGGCCGAGGCCATGCGCATCGCCTTCGCCGACCGGTCGGTGTGGATGGGCGACGCCGACTTCGTCCCCGTCCCCGCCAAGGGCCTGCTGGCCCAGCCCTACACCGACACGCGCAGCCTGGCCATCGTGCCGGGGCAGCGGCAGGCCACCAACCCGGTGCCTGACGACCCGCGTCCCTACCAGTTCGCCGGCGTGGAGGCGGGCAAGCGGCTGGCGGTGGCCGAGCCCGTGACCGGCCCGGGCGAGACCACCACGCACTTCGCCGTGGCCGACCGCTGGGGCAACTTCGTCTCCTACACCAACACCATCGAGTCCTCGCACGGCATCGGCGTGTTCGCGGGCTACAAGCGGCCCGACGGTTCCTTCCGCAACCACGGCTTCCTGCTCAACAACGAGCTCACCGACTTCAACATCGTCCCGTCCACCAACCCGTTCACCGGCGGCCCCGGCTACAACGACGTGCAGCCGGGCAAGCGCCCGCGCAGCAGCATGACGCCGACGATGATCTTCGACGCCAAGGGCAAGCCGCTGGTGGCCTACGGCTCGCCCGGCGGCTCGACCATCATCAACTCGGTGTTCAACGTCACGCTCAACCTCATCGACCACGGCATGGAGCTGCAGCAGGCCATCAACGCGCCGCGCCTGTCCATCACCAGCACCAGCTCCTCGGTGACGGTGGAGGCGGCGCTGCCCCAGGCCACGGTGGACGGCCTCAAGGCCCTGGGCTACAGCGTGGGCGTGGCCGACATCGGCGCGGTGCAGGGCGTGGGCATCGACCCCAAGACCGGCCGCTACTACGGCGGCGCCGACGCGCGCCGCGAGGGCACCGTCATCACGCTGCCGCGCAGCAAGCCGCTGCTGGGCTGGCTGGGCGACCTGCTCAAGCCCTGAACCGGCCTGGGCGCACGTTCGCGCGCCCAGCACCGCAGCCCGCCGCCGGCGGGCTTTTTCATGCCTGGCGGGGCGGTGGCAGCAGCGCAGCGTGCGGCAGCCGCGTCGGAAAGCGCCTACAGCGACGCGCGGCGGCGGCGTCTGGCGGGCGCCGCCGCCGCTGGGGAAGATGAGGCCACCATGCTCAGTGACGCTCCCCCCGTGCCCACCAGCCCATTGCGGGCCTCCCTGACCGCCGCCTGGCCCCACATCCGGCGCTGGGCGGTACCCGTGCTGGGCGTGCTGATCCTGGGGCTGCTGCTGTCGCGCGCGCACCAGATCGACTGGGCCGGCGCCTGGGCCGCGCTCAAGCGCCAGCCGCTGCAGGCGCTGCTCGTGGCTTGGTTGCTGGCCACGCTCAGCCATGCCGTGTACGGCTGCTTCGACCTCATCGGCCGAGGCCACGTGCGCCACCGCGTGGCGCGCTGGCGCACCTGGGCCATCGCCGTCTCCAGCTACGCCTTCAACCTGAACCTGGGCTCGCTGGTGGGCGGCGTGGCGCTGCGCGCGCGGCTGTACGCCCGCGCCGGGCTGGACGAGGCCTCGGTGGCGCAAGTGGTGGGCATCAGCCTGGCCACCAACTGGCTCGGCTACGGGCTGCTGGCCGGCGGCCTCTTCGCCTCGGGCGTGATCTCGCTGCCGCCGCAGGCCTGGCTGCCGGGGTGGACGCTGCGCGCCGTGGGCGTGCTGATGCTGCTGCTGGCGGTCGGCTACGTCGTGGCCTGCATGAAGTGGCACGGCCAGGAGTGGCGCGTGCGCGGGCGGCGCCTGCAGCTGCCCGACCCGGGCCGCGCGCTGGCGCAGCTCGCGTTCTCGACCGCGAACTGGGCGCTGATGGGCGCGGTGATGTACTTGCTGCTGGGTGAGCGGCTGCCCTACGGCACCACGCTGGCGGTGCTGATGGCGGCCTCCATCGTGGGCGTGTTCACGCCCATCCCCGCGGGCCTGGGCGTGCTGGAGGCGGTTTACCTGACGCTGCTGTCGGGCCGCCTGGGGCAGGGCACCGTGATGGGCGCGGTGCTGGCCTACCGCGCGCTCTATTACCTGCTGCCGCTGCTGGGCGGTGTGGCGCTGTACCTGCTGCTGGAGCGGTACGCATCTGCCGAGGAAGCGCAAGCCCGGCGCGGGCTCACGCCGTCTTGATCGGCTGCTGCAGCTTCCAGATCCACACCAGCAGCTCCGCCACGGCCGCGTACAGCTCCGGCGGGATCTCGCGGTCCAGCTCCACGTGCATCAGCGCCTGTGCCAGCTCGGCCGATTCCGTCACCGGGATGCCCGCCTGCCGCGCCAGCTCCACGATGCGCCGCGCCGTTTCGTTGTAGCCCTTGGCCACCACCTGGGGCGCGCCGATGCGCTGGTGGGTGTCGTAGGTCATGGCCACCGCGGCGCGGTGGCGCGTGGGCTCCTCGGCGTGGATCTCGTCCAGGGCGTTTTCGGTCGGTTTCATGTCAGGCCTCGGCCGGCGCGGGCAGGGCGCGCACGGCAGCGTGCAGGCCGCGGGCGCCCAGGGCTTGGCGCAACTCGTCCACGTGCTCGTCCACCTCGCGCACCAGCCCCTCGCCGCAAATGATGTTCACGTTCATCGCCGAGGTTTCTCCGTCTTCCGAAAAGGACGTGCTCAGCTCCACCACCGCGTCGAGCGTGCCCTGCTCCGTCTCATGGCGCACGCGCGCGCGCACGACGCGAAAGCCCCCGCGCCCGTCCGGCTCGCGCTGCAGCTCCAGCTTCAGCGGGCGCCGGTCCCAGCGCCGCACCTCGATGGCGGCCTGGCCGGTGAGCGAGGCGCACAGCATCGCGTTGAGCAGCGAGCCGGCCGACTGCTGCGCCGGTGAGCGCGCGGGCGTGCCCGCGTCGGCCGCGCTCGCCTGCCGGCGCGTGCTTTCGTGGCCCGGGGCGTGGGACTCGGGCTCCTCACCCAACCACTCGTCGGCCGCAGCGGCCTGCTTCAGGCTCAGCGCGGCAGCCAGGGCCTGCACGACGTTCTGAGCGGCCTGCTGGTGCTGCTGCTGGCCGGGCAGCAGCATGCCCTGCGGACCGTCGGCGGGCAGCAGCACCACCGGCAACCCAAAGGCCGACAGCGTCGCCACGCTCTGGCCCAGCGGGCTCAGCTCCACCACGCCGGAGGCCGCGCCGGGATGCACGGCCAGCGGCGGCGCCGTCTTGGCCGACAGCGAGTTCGTGGCCTGCAGGTTGGAAACCCCACCGGGTGTCGGCACGCTCTCGACCGGGGCCGGCGCTTCGGTGTGGGCAATGGCGGTGACTTTCACCCGCGGATTTTAGGAAGGCCCCATTCCGCACCTGCGGCGCAAAAGCGTGCAGATGCCACACACACGCGGCCGGGCGCCATGGCTGCGGCGTCACAGGAACATGCCGCCGGAGGCCTCGATGCGCTGCGCATTGACCCATCCCAGCTCAGGCGACAGCAGCGCGGCCACCACGGCGCCGATGTCCTCCGGCCGCCCGGCACGGCCCAGCGCGGTCTGCGAGGCGATGAAGGCATTGAGCTGCGCGTTGTCGCGCACTGCGCCGCCGCCGAAGTCGGTCTCGATCGCTCCCGGTGCCAGCACGTTGACGGCAATGCGTCGCGGCCCGAGCTCCTTGGCCAGGTAGCGGGTGAGCACCTCCACCGCGCCCTTCATCGCGGCATAGGCGGCGTAGCCGGGCAGGGCGAAGCGCGCCAGGCCGCTGGAGAGGTTGAGGATGCGACCGCCGTCGGCCATCAGCGGCAGCAGCGCCTGGGTCAGGAAGAAGGGACCCTTGAGGTGCACGTTCATGAGCTGGTCGAACTGCGCCTCGGTGGTGTCCGCGAACGCGGCGTGCACGCCGATGCCGGCGTTGTTGACCAGGTGGTCGAATCGCTCGCGCTGCCAGTGCTGACGCAGCGCCTCGCGCACCTGCCCGGCGAAGGCCGGGAAGCCGGTGCTGTCGGCCACGTCCAGCGGCAGTGCCACGGCTCGCACGCCCAGCGCCCGCGCCTCGGCCACCGCCGCTTGCGCCTCGGCCAGGCCCGAGCGGTAAGTGAGGATGAGGTCGACGCCGCGCGCGGCCAGTGCCAGCGCGGCGCTGCGGCCCAGGCCGCGGCTGCCGCCGGTGATGAGGGCAATGTGGGAGGGGTTCATGGCGGGCTCCTGTGTGCGGTAGGGGTTCAAGCCCGTCCGACAAGGGGCTGGACGGGATGGAGCCACTGTATTGGTCCGTATGAATGCGATAAATCAGCGGCAGATGACTAGACTGTTCGCGCCAACAAGACAAACGAGGGAAGCGCCATGGATCAACTCGAAGCGATGCGCATCTACATGCGGGTGGCGGAGCTGGCGAGCTTCACGCAGGCGGCGCAGGTGCTGGGGCTGCCCAAGGCCTCGGTGTCTACCGCAGTGCAGCGGCTGGAGTCGCTGCTGGGCACGCGGCTGCTGCAGCGGACCACGCGCCGCGTGAACGTGACGCCCGATGGGCAGCTCTACCTCGACCGCTGCCGCGAGCTGCTGGCCGACCTGGAGGACCTGCAGCAGCTGTTCCGGCCCGAGGCTGCGGGGCTGCAGGGGCGGTTGCGGGTGGACATGCCCACCGGCACGGCGCGCGCGGTGGTGGTGCCGCGGCTGCCGGAGTTCCTGGCGCGGCATCCGGGCCTGCACCTGGAGCTGGGCAGCACCGACCGGCGCGTGGACCTGGTCGGCGAAGGCTTCGACTGCGTGCTGCGCGTGGGCGCGCTGGAGGACTCCAGCCTGGTGGCGCGGCCCCTGGGCCGTCTGTTGCAGCTCAACTGCGCCAGTCCGGCCTACCTGGCGGAATTCGGCACGCCGCGCACGCTGCAGAACCTGCAGCGGCACCGGCTGGTGCACTACGCCAGCGGCCTTGGCGCGCGCAGCCCGGGCTTCGAATTCGTCGATGCCGCCACGGGCGAGACCTGCAGCGTGCCCATGGCAGGGGGGCTGACGGTGAACAACGCGCAGGCCTACGAGGCCGCCTGCCTGGCGGGCCTGGGGTTGATCCAGGCGCCGGACTTGGCGCTGCGCCCGCACCTGGAGCGCGGCCGGCTGGTGGAGGTGCTGCCCGAGTGGCGCGCGGCGCCGTTGCCGGTGACGCTGCTCTATGCCAACCGCCGCCACGTGGCGCGGCGGGTGCAGGTGTTCATGGCCTGGCTGGAGGAGATCCTGCAACCGTTCCTGCTGCCGGCCGAGCGGGCCTGATCAGCCCACGGCGCCCTCGCTGCCGTGCTCCGCACGCGACGCCTGCAGCTCCCGCAGCTTGCGGTAGAGGGAGCGCTCGCTGATGCCGAGCTGCCGTGCCAGCTCCGCGCGGCTGCCCCGGTGCGCCGCCAGCAGCGCCGACAGCGCCTCGCGCTCGGCGTCGCGCAGCGGCTGGCCGCCGCGCCCGGAC
>JAEYPG010000085.1 GCA_023410975.1 Pseudomonadota bacterium | reverse complement strand
CCACCGGGTAGGTCTCCGGGTGCACGCCCGACATGTCCAGCGGGTTGTCGCCGTCGCGGATGCGCAGGAAGCCCGCGGCCTGCTCGAAGGTCTTGGGACCCAGTCCCGTGACGTCAAGCAGCTGGCGCCGGTTGCGGAAGGCGCCGTGCTGGTCGCGCCAGCGCACCACCGAGGCCGCCACCGTGGCCGACAGGCCCGAGACGCGTGACAGCAGCGGCGCCGACGCGGTGTTGAGGTCCACGCCCACGCCGTTGACGCAATCCTCAACCACCGCGTCCAGCGTGCGCGCGAGCTGCCCCTGGTTCACGTCGTGCTGGTACTGGCCCACGCCGATGCTCTTGGGCTCGATCTTCACCAACTCCGCCAGCGGATCCTGCAGCCGGCGCGCGATGCTGACAGCGCCCCGCAGGCTCACGTCCAGCTCCGGCAGCTCCTTGCTGGCGAACTCGCTGGCCGAGTAGACCGACGCGCCCGCCTCGCTCACCACGACCTTCTCCACGTGCGCGTCGGGCGCGAGCTGCTGCAGCCGCTTGATGAGATCGCCGGCGAGCTTGTCGGTTTCGCGGCTGGCGGTGCCGTTGCCGATGGCGATCAGGTTCACGCCGTGCGCGGCGCACAGCCGCTGCAGCGTGTGGAGCGCGCCGTCCCAGTCGCGCCGCGGCTCGTGCGGATAGACGGTGGCCGTGTCCAGCACCTTGCCGGTGTCGCTCACCACCGCCACCTTCACGCCGGTGCGGATGCCCGGGTCCAGCCCCATCACCACGCGCTTGCCCGCGGGCGCGGCCAGCAGCAGGTCGCGCAGGTTCTCGGCAAAAACCTTGATCGCCACCGTCTCCGCCTCCTCGCGCAGGCGCGAGAACAGGTCGCGCTCCAGGCTCAGGCTGAGCTTGACCTTCCAGGTCCAGGCGATGGTCTTGCGGATCAGCTCGTCGGCCGGGCGCTTGCGGTGGCTCCAGCCCAGGTGGATGGCGATCTTGCCCTCGGCCAGCGAGGGCTGGCCCGGCACGAGTTCCTCGTCCAGCACCAGCCGCACGTCCAGGATCTCCTGCGCCCGCCCACGGAACACCGCCAGCGCGCGGTGCGACGGCATGCCGCGGATCGGCTCCTGGTGGTCGAAGTAGTCGCGGTACTTGGCGACGTCGGCGTTGTTCTCGTCCTTGCCCTCGACGCGCTTGCTGCGGATGAAGCCCTCGGCCCACAGCCATTCGCGCAGCGGGCCCACCAGCGCGGCGTCCTCGGCCCAGCGCTCGGAGAGCAGGTCGCGCACGCCGTCGAGCACGGCGAAGGCGTCGGCAAAGCCCGCGTCGGGGTTGAGGAAGGCGGCGGCCTCGGCCAGCGGGTCGAGCATCGGGTCGGCCAGCAGCTTGTCGGCCAGCGGCTCCAGCCCCGCCTCGCGCGCGATCAGCCCCTTGCTGCGGCGCTTGGTCTTGTAGGGCAGGTACAGGTCTTCGAGCTCCTGCTTGGTGGGTACGGCCAGGATGGCCGCGCGCAGCTCCGGCGTGAGCTTGCCCTGCTCCTCGATGCTCTTGAGCACCGCCGCGCGGCGGTCCTCCAGCTCGCGCAGGTAGGACAGCCGGGCTTCCAGCTCGCGCAGCTGCACGTCGTCCAGCGCGCCGGTGACTTCCTTGCGGTAACGGGCGATGAAGGGCACGGTGGCCCCGCCATCGAGCAGCTCCACGGCCGCCTGCACTTGCGCGGGCCGAACCTTCAGCTCGTCCGCAATCTGCAACAGGATTTTTTCCAACTCGGTCGATCCGGAGGGTCTGAGAAAGCGCGCGAGTGTGCCACGCCGCCCCTGGGTATTCCCGAGTTCCGGGCCTGCGCGCGGGCATCGCCAAGCGGCCCGCAGAGGCACCACAACTCGTTTCACCCCGGGCGCCCCGGAAACGTTGCGTCCAAAAGCACCCGGCTAGTCTTGCCCTGCCCCGATCGGGTGCACCTCCCCCGGCACGTTCCGTGCCACTCCGGACCCCATGAATCCAACCCGCAGCGCCGCTTCACGGTGGCGCCCTATCAGAACCGCTTTGCCTTTTTTGCCCGCCAAGAGTCCCGCGGCGGGCAGCGCCGTGCGGGCGTGGACCGATCCGGCAGCCAGGTTGCGCGAGCACGCATGCGGGCTCGGACAACGATGGCCGAACGACACGGAACGCAAAAAAGCCCTGGAACGTGTAGTCGTTTTCGGTGCTTACGCGTTACTGACGCCATCGGCCATGGTGCCGGTACGGGTGGCAAAGCTTGCTACCCGGGCCGACTCCGGGGCCGACCAGGCAAACACCCACCGCCCGTCGTTTTACGGCGGTGGGTGCATGACGCCGCCTCGGCAGCGTCCGGCGCGCACGCAACCTGTGGAGCTGCGCGTCTTCCTTCAATTGGGCACCCAGGTGCTGAGAAAAACATGGAGCCACGCCATCCAGCCGCAATGAGCGTCGACCAGAACACCGCGGCCCGTGCCGCCACCATGCCGTCCCTGAAGAGGCGGCCCATGACTCCCCGCCGCTGGTTCGGCCCCAGCGCCGCGCTGCAATCCCTGCTGCGCGGAACCGGCGGGGGCGAACGCGCCCGCTCGCGCGAGCGCATGCCGGCCCCGCAGCCCTGGATGGAAGCCGCACGGCGGCGCCGCAGCGGGCTGCTCGCGGCTGTGGGCCTGTCCGCCGCCGCCGCCACACTGGTGCTGGCGCAACCGGCCGCTGCGGACGGGCTGGACTGGATCGAAGCCGCCCACCTGCTGCTGTTCTTCCTGCTCTTCGGCTGGGTGAGCGCCGGCTGCTTCACCGCGCTGGCCGGCTATCTGAGCCTGCTGCGCGGCGACCCGCACGCGCTCTCGGCCGAGCGACTGGCCGCCGGCGCGGCGCCCGACCCGGCCGCGCGCGTGGCGCTGGCCATGCCCATCTGCAACGAGGACATCGACACCGTCATCGCAGGGCTGCGCGACACCTGCGAGTCGCTGCGCGACACGGGCCAGGACGACGCCTTCGACGTCTTCATCCTCTCCGACACCAGCGACCCCGCGCTGCGCGCCGCCGAGCTGCGCGCCTGGGAAGCGCTGCGCGCGCAACTGGGCCCGGGCCTGGGCGAACGCATCTACTACCGCCACCGCCGCCGCCGCACCAAGCGCAAGGCCGGCAACGTGGCCGACTTCTGCCGCCGCTGGGGCGCGCTCTACCGCTACATGGTGGTGCTGGATGCCGACAGCGTGATGAGCGGCGAGTGCCTGGTGAGCATGCGCGGGCTCATGGAGCAGCACCCGCGCGTGGGCATCCTGCAGACACAGCCCGTGGCGCGCGGCCACGACACGCTGCATGCGCGCGCGCAGCAGTTCCTCGGCCGCGTCGCGGCGCCGCTGTTCGGCGCGGGCCTGCGCTGCTGGCAGCTGGGCGAGTCCCACTACTGGGGCCACAACGCGATGCTGCGCGTGGAACCCTTCATGCAGCACTGCGCGCTGGCGCCGCTGCCCGGGCACGGCGGCCTGCGCGGCGAGATCCTGTCGCACGACTTCGTGGAGGCCGCGCTGATGCGCCGTGCCGGCTACGAGGTCTGGCTGGTGGACTTGCCCGGCAGCTTCGAGCAGCCGCCGCCGCACCTGCTCGACGAGCTGCAGCGCGACCGCCGCTGGTGCCAGGGCAACCTGCAGAACGCGTGGCTGGTGGCCGAGCCGGGCTTCGCGCCGGTGCACCGCGCCATGTTCATCAGCGGCGCGCTGTCCTACGTCGCCTCCCCGCTGTGGCTGCTGTTCATGGGCCTGGGCGTGCTGGCCGCCGATGACGGCGCCACCCACGTCTTCTCCGGCGCGCCGGTGCTGTGGGTGCTGACGCTGGCAATGCTGGCCGCGCCCCGGGCGCTGGGCGTGGCGCTGATCCTGCGCCGCGGCCAGGCGGCGCAGTTCGGCGGCGCGGCGCGGCTGGTGGCCGGCGCGCTGCTGGAGGCGCTGCTCTCGGCGCTGCAGGCGCCGCTGCGCATGCTCGCGCACACGGTGTTCGTGGTGGGCGCGCTCACCGGACTGAAGCTGGACTGGAAGTCCCCCTCG
>JAEYPG010000009.1 GCA_023410975.1 Pseudomonadota bacterium | reverse complement strand
CGAGTACACGCTGCTGTTCGAGGCTCCCAGGACCGCAGCGCAGCAGCCGCCCGCCGCGGCGGTAGCGGCGCCACTGCTGAGCCCCGCGCCGGCGGCATCGGGCATGCCGGCCGAGGCGGCGGCGCCCACGCCCCGGACGCCCGCCGCAGCCAAGGCGCCTTCCGATCGCTACACCGTGCGCCGGGGTGACACCCTCTCCGGCGTGGCGTCCCGCATGGCGCGCCCGGGCGTGTCGCTGGACCAGATGCTGGTGGCGCTGTACCGCAGCAATCCGCACGCGTTCATCAACAAGAACATGAACCTGCTGCGCACCGACGCCGTGCTGCGCCTGCCCGACGAGCAGGAGGCGGCACAAGTGGCGCGCACCGAGGCGCGCCAGGTCGTGCGCATGCAGAGCGCCGATTTCGAGGCCTACCGCGAGCGGCTGGCCGGCAAGGCGCCGGCGGCCCGGGTGGAGGAGTCGGTCCGGCGCTCCGGCGGCGCCGTGGAAGCGGCGGTCGAGGACCGGCAGACCGCTCCCGTCGCGCCGGACCGGTTGCGGCTGTCGCGTGCACAGGGCTCGTCCCCGGAAGCGGCCCTGTCGCGCGAGGCCGAGCGGCGCGACCAGGCGCAGCGCGTGGCCGAGCTCTCGCGCAACGTGGACGAGCTGCGGCGGCTGGCCGCGAATTCGTCCAATGCGGCGGCGGCGGCAGCGTCCGATGCGGCATCCATGCCCAACGCGCTGGGCTTGCCGGTGCCAGGCGCCTCGGCGCCGTCCGTGACCGCGTCCGACGCCGCCGTGTCCATCGTGCCGAATCTGGCGGCATCCGCCGCCGAAACCGCGGCGGCGTCCGCGCCGGGCGCCATGGACGCGGCCTCGGCCGTGGACGAGTCCGCCTCGGCAGCGGCGGCATTGGCTGCGGCCTCTGCGGCTTCGGCCGTGGAGGTGCCTCCGCCACCGCCGGTGCAGCCGGAGGCCGCGAACGGCCTGGCCTCGCTGCCGCGCAACTGGTGGATGGGCCTGGCCGGCGTGCTGGGCGCGCTGGTGGTGGGCGGCGTGGGCGTGATGCTGCTGCGCAAGCGCAAGAAGGCGGCCGCGGAAACGTCGTTCCTGGAAAGCCGGCTGCAGCCCGATTCGTTCTTTGGCGGCCACAGCGCACAGCCGGCGAGCGCGAGCGGCGCGGCCCAGCTGTCCACGACCGAGCAGTACTCGCTGAGCCAGCTCGACGCCATCGGCGACGTCGACCCGGTGGCCGAGGCCGACGTGTACCTGGCCTACGGCCGCGACCTGCAGGCCGAGGAGATCCTCAAGGAGGCGATGCGCAGCAACCCGCAGCGCCTGTCCATCCGCACCAAGCTGCTGGAGGTCTACGCCAAGCGGCAGGACGTCAAGGCCTTCGAGCTGCTGGCGCAGCAGCTGCAGCAGATCACGCAGGGCCAGGGCGAGGACTGGGCCCGGGCACGCGAACTGGGACAGCAGATCGACCCGGACAACGCGCTCTACGCCGAAACCGCCGCGGCCGCCAAGCGCGCCCCGGACACGATGTCCCCCTCGACCTGGCCGGAGGACATGGCGGCGCCCGCGCCGGCGCCGGTTCCTGACCCCGCGCCGCCGGCCGATCTGCTGGACCTCGACCTGGACCAGCTCGCCACCGCGCCGGCACCGTCGCTGGAGCAGCCGCAGCCCCTGGCGACGAGCCTGGAGCGCCCGGAGCCGGAGCCGGCTTCGATGCCCGCCGCCGCGCCGGTGGCAGCCGCCATGGCGGTGACCGCGGCCGCCGTGGCGGCTTCGTCCGTGCCCGAGGGCCGGTCCGCGACGGCGTTGCAGCCCGAGGATGACGACATCGTGTCGCTGGACTTCGGCTTGTCTGCGCCGCCGGACGAGCCTGCACCGGCGAACCCTTCAGAAGGCGGGCCCGCGCTGCCCTTCGATCTCGACTCGTTGTCGCTGGACCTGGACGAGCCCTCCACGGCCTCGGTGCTCAGCGAGCTCAACCTCTCGGGCTTCGACGAGGAGGAGGCCGACCCGCTGCAGCGCAAGCTGGACCTGGCCGAGGAGTTCCGCCAGATCGGCGAGAACGACGCCGCGCGCGACCTGCTGCAGGAGGTCGTGGCCACGGCCAACGGCGACGTGAAGACGCGTGCCCAGAGCATGCTCGACAGCCTTGTCTGAACGGTTCGAGGACGTACCCGGCGCCACGGCTGCGCCGGCGCTGCGCCGCATCGCGCTGGGCGTGAGCTACCGCGGCGGCAACTACCACGGCTGGCAGAGCCAGCCCGACGGGCAGACGGTGCAGGACAAGCTGGAGCAGGCGCTCTCGGCCTTCGCCGCCATGCCGGTGAGCACCCTCTGCGCCGGGCGCACCGACGCCGGCGTGCACGGCATCAACCAGGTCGTGCATCTGGACACGCCGCTGCAGCGCGAGGAGTTCTCGTGGGTGCGCGGCGTCAACCGCTACCTGCCGGGCGACATCGCGGTGCAGTGGTGCCGTCCCGTCGCGCCGGATTTCCACGCCCGCAACAGCGCCCGGGGGCGGCGCTACCGCTACGTGCTGCTGGAGTCGCCGGTGCGCCCGGCGCTGGAGAGCGGGCAGGTGGGCTGGACCTTCCGTCCGCTGGCGCAGGAGCCCATGCGGGAGGCGGCGGCGCTGCTGCTGGGCGAGCACGACTTCAGCGCGTTCCGCGCCGCGGGCTGCCAGGCGCTGTCGCCGGTGAAGACGCTGCGCCACATCGGCAT
>JAEYPG010000743.1 GCA_023410975.1 Pseudomonadota bacterium | reverse complement strand
CTCCGGGTGGCAGCGCCAGCGCCTGCAGCGCGGACTCCTCCTCCGAGCCCGCCAGCACCGCCAGGCGCAGCCCGTTCGTGGCCTGTCGCGGCAGCCTGGCGTAGGCGGCGAGCTTGCGCGGATTGCCGCGCGCCGTGAGCCAGCCCGGGCGCACGCGCAGCGTGGGCCGCGTGAAGCGCACCCGCTGCGCGCGCTGCGGGTTGATGAACATGCCCGCGGCCACGAGGTCGAAGCGCCGCGCCTCCAGGCCGTCGAGGAGCTGTTCGAAGTCGGTGAGTACCCATTGCGGCTGCAGCCCCAGGCGTCGGGCCACCTCGCGCGCGACCTCGGGCGACTCGCCGCTGACGGTGCCATCGGGCAGCACCAGCGCGTAGGGCGGCTCCACGGCGTAGCCCACGCGCAGGACGCCGGCCTCGCGCAGCTGTCGCAAGGAGCCGTCCTCGGCGTGGGTGCGCAGCCACCAGGCGGCCCCGCCGCCGAGAGCGCCCAGGGCGGCGACGGTGGCGGCGACGGCGACGCGGCGGTTCAGCTTGTTCCTGGACAAGGCGATGACTCCCTGGAGGCGGCCAGTGGCTCCTGCGGTCCGCCGCTCTGGGCAATCGGCACGCCGCGGAGGGTTGTGAATCAGGGTTGACGCGGAGTGGATGGCTTGATTCCCGCAGGCCGCGCGCCCCGTTGCGTTATGCCGAGGCCCGGGAGGCCCGCTCGCCGCAGCGTCTCCCCGGCCGTTCAGCCCTCAAGCCGCTTGCCCGCCACCCACCGGCCCGCGAGCGCGACGCCGGCCTCAGCGTCGCCGGCGGTGCCGTCCGCGCCAAGCTTTTGCCACAGCGACGGGTCCACGGTGAAGGGATGGCCGCCGACCAGGACGCGCAGCCGGGCGCAGCGCGGATGGGCGCGCACCAGGCCGATCAGTTCCTGGACTTCGTGCAGGTACTTGCCCAGCGTCACGGAGATGGCCAGCACGTCGGTCGTGCGCCCGGCCAGCGTCTGCACGAGGTCGGCGTGCGGCGTGCTGGCGCCGCAGAACCAGGCGTCCCAGCCGGCCATCTCGAAGAAGTCGGCCACCATGCGGGCGCCCAGGTCGTGCAGGTCGCCCTGGACGCAGGCGACCATGACGCCGTGCCCGTGGCGCTCGGCGGGCAGCGCATGCGGCAGCAGCTGCGCCATCGCGACCTGGGTGGCGGCGCTGCAGAAGTGCTCCTGCGCCACGTTGATCTTGTCGAGCTGCCACAGCCGGCCGACCTCGCGCAGCGCGGGCTGGAAGACCTGCAGGTAGAGATCGCGCACCGGTTCGCCCCGGTCGGCCGCGTCCAGCACCAGCCGGGCCGCCGCGGCGCGGTAGCCGCCCAGCAGCGTGTGCAGGTACTCGCGCGCCAGCCCGGACAGGCGCTGCTCCGGCGCCAGGCAGGTGAAGAGGGTGTCCGGCAGGTCCGGCAGGTCCGGCAGCGCGGCGCGCATGGTGCCGAGCATCGCGACCGCAGGGGCGGCCACGGGGGCCGGCATCTGCTCTAGCAGCGCGTCGGCCATGCAGGCGAGGTGGCGCTCCAGGTCTTCGGCGTGCACGCCGCGGCACCGCAGCATCACCTTGGCCCAGGCGATGTAGTCGCTGAACAGCGCCGGGCTGTCGAAATCGACGGCATCGGCCAGGAAGGAGAAATGGCAGACGCACTCCTGCCGCGACTTCACCCGCCCTGCCGGGCCGTAGCGGGTGCGCAACTGGGGATGGCGGCTGAACTCGCAGGCGACGGTGGCATCCGCCAGCGCATGGGCCCGGTCGCGCAACTGGTGGCCGGCGGACAGGACAAGTGGGTCGCTCATTTCGCCAATCTCCTGGAGCACCATTCAAAACCTTGTCCCGGGCCGCAGGCGGTTCAAGATGAAAACGGTTGCAGAAATAACGTCTTTATCGACGGTGCTGGGCGGCACCACAATGCCAAGCCTGTTTTGCCCAATGTCGCTGCTCGAGCTGCAGCGGCTTTTTCATGGTGAACGGGTATCCCGAAAAATTCGTGGGAACGGGATGTTCATGCAATCTGTCCACCGCCCCCATGCCGCGCATGCAAGAGCTTTGTCATGGCGCCGGAATCCAGCGGCTTGCTGAAATAATAGCCCTGCATGACATTGCAGCCGGCATGCTTCAGAAAATCAGCCTGGGCCGCGGTTTCCACGCCCTCGGCAATGACGCCCAGCTTCAGGCTTTGCGCCAGGGAGATGATGGCGCGGACGATGGCCGCATTCTCCGTGTCCTGCAGCACGTTGCGCACGAAGGACTGGTCTATTTTCAGCTCATTGATGGGAAATTTCCCGAGGTAGCTCAGGCTGGAGTAGCCGGTGCCGAAATCGTCGATCGCGATGTTCACGCCCATGCGGATCAGCTCCTGCATGGTCATGATGGCGCGGTCCACGTCCTGCATCAGCATGCTTTCCGTAATCTCCAGTTTCAGGCACTGGGCGGGCAGCCCATGCTGAAACAGCGCGGCATTGACGCGTTCCAGGAGATTGCCCTCGCCAAATTGCCGGCTGGACACGTTGACCGCCACCATGAAGGACGGAAACCCCGCCTTGCGCCAAAGCGCCGCCTGCCTGCAGGCCTCCTGCAGAACCCAATCGCCTATGGGCAAAATCAGTCCGGTGGCTTCGGCCACCGGGATGAACTGGGCGGGGGACGTGTATCCACGCTCCGGATGGCGCCAGCGTATCAGGGCTTCCACGCCCGCCAAGCGGTCATCGGCCAGTGAAACCAGGGGCTGATAATGCAGTTCCAGCTGGCCGCCCATCAGCGCGGCCCGCAACTCGCGCTCCATGTCGATCCGCTGCAGCACCAGGGAATTCATCCTGGCTTCATAAAACTCGATGTGGCGTCCGCCTCGCGTCTGGGCTTCATGCAGCGCGATCTCGCTATTGCCCAGCAGCGTGCCGGCATCGGCACCGTCCTTGGGATACTGGCTGATGCCCATGCTGGGCAGCAGATAGTACGGTGTGCCGCCGGCCATGAAAGGCTGTGTGCAGGCTTCCGAGATGGCGCTGGAAATGGACATGGTCAACATCAGCAGCGCATCATGGTCGTGCACGATCAATAGAAACTCGTCTTCGCCCAGGTGGCACAGGGTGGCATGGTCGCTTACGGCCTGCAGGCGCCTGGATATTTCAAGCACCAGCGCATCGCCCACCAGGCTGCCCAGGGTACTGTTAATGCGCCGGTATCCCTCAAAACCCACCACCATGATGGCCAGCGGGTTGCCTCCCTGCCGTGCCAGCAAAATGGCCTGCTCCAGCAGCGCCTTTGCCAGTGCGCGGTTGGGCAATTGCGTCAAGACGCTGTGGGTGGCTTGGTGCTCCAGTTCCGCCTCGCGCTGGGTCAGCTGCGTGATGAGCCTGGACAGGGCGCCGGCCAACACGGCTACCTCGCGGTAGGTCCGCATGAAAGGGATCTTGGCCTTGGTGTCGCCATGCTCGATGTTCTCGGCCACTCTGCTGATGATGAGCAGGGGTTTGGTGATCCGGCGCGCGATGATCCATCCGGCCAGTGCAAACAACGCGGCAACCACCAGGCTCCAGAGCATCAATTGCTCCAGCATTCCATAAACGGGGGCGTAGGCCTGCTCGATGCGCTGCCGCTCCAGAATGAACCAGTTGAGGCCGGCATAATTCTGGTAGCCGCTGCTGCGGCTGAAACCCGTCAGGTACGTGTTGCCATCGGGCCAGCGCGCTACCAGGTATCCGGATTTCGCCTTTTCCAGCGACTGCGACACGGCGGCCGGCAATTCGTTGTCCTGCAGATCGGGCGGTCCCATGAGCACGGCCTTGTTGCTGGAAACAATCATGAAATCCGATTGCTCACGCCTGGGCATTCTTTCAGCCAAAGACTTGATCCAGCGCCAGTCAATGTGCGCACCCAGTACCCCGACGATGCCGTCGCCGTGAGCGACGACCGGGGCGGCAATATCCAGAAAGCGCAGCGGCTCGGCACCGTCGGTATTCAGCTTCTTTTCAAGCAGCAGTGCGCGGTGCGGCTCGGATACAAAATCGGCCTTGATGGCCGCCCTATACCAAGTGCGCTGGGAGACATCTTCTCCCTCCAGCAGTCCATCACTGGCGGACAGTACCTTGCCGTCCCGTCCGGCGTATCCGATCCAGGCATAGCCTTCATAGAACTGCTTCAGCGCATCCAGGTGCCGGCCCAGCGCCTCAGGCTGTCCGAGTACCTTGTAGTCCACCAGCAGGCGGGCATGCAGGCTGATGTTCTGGTATCTCTCGTACAGGGCGCGGTCGATCTTGATGGAAAGCATCGAGGTGCGCTTCAGGAGCGTCTCGCTGATTTCCTGTTCTTCCTGCTTGCCAACGATGGACTTGGCAATGACCCACACGACGCTCGCCGTCGCCAGGGTCAGCAGGATTGCCAACACCGGAAGTAGGACCTGCAGGCTGGTTCTTATTCTGCTCGGCAATGCTTTCTCGGTTTCAAAGGTCAGGCATGTGTCCTTGAGCAAGTTGCAGCAACCTTGCGCAAAAGACGTTCATCTTTTGGCGGGATGTATATCCCGTACTGAATGTCTGGGTGTAGGGCAGGGCTTGCCTGGCCAAGATGGTGCATGCTCGCGCGAGAAGAAAATCGGCTTGAATTTCTTTCCGGCAAATGCATGATTTGGGCGCGCTTTGCTTTCGATGCCAGCCAGCGGCCAACAATCGAGTGAGACAGTGGTGAACCTGGAAGTGTTCGCCTCCAGCAAAAATGCGGGACTTGCACCCGGGTATTCACAAGGGTTGCCCAGGGATAGTCCTGGGTGGCTTTTACACGTTGCCTTTAACGGGGATGGCGGATCGCACTGAATAAGAAGCGCCAGGCTTCGGCCTGCTTGAAACGGGCTCCAGGTTGGCCTGCCATGAGAATTCCGGCCTTTTTTCCTGCGGCCGCCAACTTCTCGCGCATCCAAGCGCGAAATCACACCGCACAAACGTCCTTCACGCATCCGCGCAGCCAGCGATGCGCCGGGTCCCCATCCATGCGCGGATGCCAGAGCAGTGACACGGTGATTTCCGGCAGTTCCAGCGGCAGCGCGAAACGGAACATCCCCCCACGCAGACCGCCGGTATGCCGCTCCGGCACGCTGGCGATGAGGTCCGACGCCCGCGCCAGTGCCAGCGCCGCCGAGAAGCCGCCGACCGTCGCGACGACCTCGCGCTTCAGGCCCAGGGGCGCCATGGCCTCGTCGATGGGGCCCTTGTCCTGCCCGCGCCGCGAAATGCCCACGTGCCGGCCGGCGGCGTAGCGCGCGGCCGTGATCGCACCTTCGGCCAGCGGATGCCCCATGCGCACCACGCCGACGAAGCGGTCGCGCAGCAAGGCGTGCGCGCGCAGCTCCGGGCCCGTCGCCTTGCCCACCACGCCGGTTTCCAGATCAACCGTGCCGTCGCGCAGCAGCGTGCTGTCCTTGTCCAGCTTGGGCATGAAGCGCAGCCGCACGCCGGGCGCTTCCGCAGCCACGCGGGCAATGAGGGCCGGGCCGAAGGTCTCCACGAAACCGTCGCTGGTGCGCAGCGTGAAGCTGCGCGCGAGCTTATGGAGCTCCGGCGGCCGCACAGGCCGCAGCGCGGCCTCGGCGTCCTGCACCAG
>JAEYPG010000452.1 GCA_023410975.1 Pseudomonadota bacterium | reverse complement strand
GTGGCGACGTTCGCCCGCGCAACCGGTGGCGCGCCTGCAGTCCGCTACCTGCGATCCGAGGGGACGCGCGGTCCCGCAGCGGCCCGCAATCGCGGCTGGCGCGCGGCGCGGGCACCGGTGATCGCCTTCACCGACGACGACACCGTGCCCGACCGGCGCTGGCTGGAGGAGGGCCGCCGCGCCCTGGGCCGCAAGCTCGTTGCGGCCAGCGGGCGCGTGGTGGTGCCGGTGCTGGGCCCGCCCACCGACCACGCGCGCATGACGCAGGGGCTGGAGACGGCCGAGTTCGTCACGGCCAATGCCTTCGTGCGCCGCAGCGCGCTGGAGCGGGTGGGGGGCTTCGACGAGCGCTTCAAGCGCGCCTGGCGCGAGGACTCCGACCTGCAGTTCATGCTGCTGGAGCACTGCGGCGAGGTGGGACGGGCGCCGCGGGCCGTGGTGGTGCACCCGGTGCGCGAGGCGCGCTGGGGCATCTCCCTGTGGCAGCAGGAGAATGTCAGCTTCGACGCGCTGCTGTTCAAGAAGCATCCGCAGCTCTTCAAGACCCGCATCCGCAGCCAGCCGCCCTGGCGCTACATCCTGATCGTGCTCAGCACCCTGGCGGCGCTGGGCCTTGCGCTGGCGGGGCAGGGCCTCGCGGCGCTGCTGGCGCTGCTGCTGGCGCTGGGCGGGATCCTGGGCTTTGCCTTCAAGCGCCTGCGCGGCGCGTCGCTGGCGCCCTCGCACGTGGCCGAGATGCTGGTGACTTCCTTTGCCATTCCGTACCTCGCGGTGTACTGGCGCTTCGTCGGCGCCTGGCGTTTCCGCGTGTTCTTTATTTGACGAGGGTGACATGCCGACTCCCATTCCCGCTTCCCAACGGGTTCGCCACCTGCACGGACTGCCCGTGCCTGCCGCCGAGGGGCCCTTGCGGCGCATTGGCGTATTCCGGGCACTGATGCTCGGCGACGTGCTGTGCGCCGTGCCGGCGCTGCGTGCGCTGCGCGCGGCGCATCCACAGGCCGAGATCACCTTCATCGGCCTGCCCTGGGCGCGCGACCTGATGCAGCGCTTGCCGCAGGTGGATCGCTTCATCGACTTCCCCGGTTTCCCCGGCCTGCCCGAGGCCGGCGTGGACCAGGGCAACGTGCCCGAGTTCCTGCGCCAGATGCAGTCCGAGCAGTTCGATCTGCTGCTGCAGCTGCACGGCAGCGGGCGCATCGTCAATCCGCTGATCGCCGCCTGCGGCGCACGGCGCTCGGCGGGTTTCTACGAGCCCGGCGCCTTCTGCCCGCAGCCCGAGCTCTACACCGCCTGGCCCAACGAGGGGCACGAGGTGCAGCGGCTGCTGCGGCTGCTGGACCACCTGGGCGTGGCGCGCCAGGGCGAGGAACTGGAGTTTCCGCTCAAGCCGCAGGACTTCAGCGAGCTGCAGGCCGTGTGGGCCGAGGCTGCCAGCGACACGCCTTATGTGTGCGTGCACGTCGGCGCGCGGCTGCCAAGCCGGCGCTGGCCGGTGCAGCGTTTTGCCGAGGTGGCGGACCGGCTCGCGCGCCAGGGCTACACGGTGGTGCTCACCGGCAGCAGCGGCGAGGCGCAGCTGGCGGCCGAAGCGCAGTCGCTGATGAAGCAGCCCAGCGTCAACCTTGCCGGCCGTACCACGCTGTGGACGCTGGGCGCGCTGGTGGCCAAGGCGCGGCTGCTGCTGTGCAACGACACGGGCATCTCGCACATCGCCGCGGCGCTGGCCACGCCCAGCGTGGTGGTGGCCAGCGGCTCGGAGGTCTCGCGCTGGCGCCCGCTGGGCCGCGGCTCGCACCAGGTGCTGTGGCAGGCCATGGAGTGCCGGCCCTGCCACCACGTGAGCTGTCCCACCGGCCATGCGTGCGCGCTGGCCATCGGCCCGGCCGAGGTCGCCGCCGCCTGCGAGGGCCGCCTGGCCGCCACCATGGACCAGCCGCGGCCGAGTTTCGTGCCGATGCGCTACAGCTGACTTCCCCCCGTTCGCCCTGAGCCCTTCGACAAGCTCAGGACAGGCTTGTCGAAGGCCCTGCGGGCCCTGCCGTGCAAGAGGGCTTCGACAGGCTCAGCCCGAACGGAAACTGCCTTCAAAGGAGTGGCATGCCGCCAACTGAGACCGCCTCGTCGTCCTCTGAGGCCTCCCGCCGCCTGCGCGTGCTCACCTGGCACGTGCATGGCAACTACCTTTACTACCTGAGCCAGGCGCCGCACGACTTCTACCTGCTCACGCTGCCCGGCAACCCGCCGGGGCATGCCGGCCGGGTGGGGACGCTGCCCTGGGGCGACAACGTGCGCGAGGCGCCGGCCGACCAGCTGGCACGGATGGAGTTCGACTGCGTGCTCTACCAGTCGCGCGCCGCCTTCGAGGAGGACCGGCTGCAGCTGCTCACGCCCGCGCAGCGCGCGCTGCCCGCGCTGTACCTGGAGCACGACCCGCCGCAGCAGCACCCCACCAACACCCGGCACTGGGCCAGCGAGGTGGAGGGCGTGCACCTCGTCCACTGCACGCCCTTCAACGCGCTGATGTGGGACAGCGGCGAGGCGCCGGTGAGCGTGGTCGAGCACGGCATCAGGCTCCCCGAGGGCGTGAGGCACGTGGGCGACAAGGCCGAGGGGCTGGTGGTGGTGAACAACCTGCGCAAGCGCGGGCGCCGGCTGGGGCTGGACGTGTTCGAGCAGGTGCGGGCCCGGGTGCCGCTGGCGCTGGTGGGCATGGACGCCGCGTCCGTGGGCGGGCTGGGCGAGGTGCCGAACCTGGAGCTGCCGGGCTTCATGGCGCGCTACCGCTTCTTCTTCAACCCGATCCGCTACACCAGCCTGGGCCTGTCGGTGCTGGAGGCCATGGGCATCGGCATGCCGGTGGTGGCGCTGGCGACCACCGAGCTGCCCAGCGTCATCGTCAACGGCGTCAACGGCTATGCCGACACGCGCGTCGAGCGCCTGGTGGAGGTGATGCACGAGCTGCTGCGCGACCCGGCGCTCGCGCGGCGCTGGGGCGACGCGGCGCAGCGCACGGTGCGCGAGCGCTTTGGCATCGGGCGCTTCGCGGCGGACTGGGACCGGGTGCTGCGGCAGGTCGTGGAAGCGCGGGCGTCAGCCTGACCGAGCGCCCCGCGCGATGTGCCGGGGCTGCTCGCAGCCACCTCGCAAGGGCCCGCTGCTGCGGGCCTTTTCCTTGTTCAAGGCCCGTCGTGCCGCCTCACCCCAACCCCAATCCCTCCTCCACCAGCGCACACAAGCTGTGCCCGATGAAGATGTGCGCCTCCTGGATGCGCGCCGTGGACTGGCCCGGGACGATCACCGGCACGTCGCTGAGCGCGGCCAGCGGGCCGCCGTCGCGGCCCAGCAGGCCGACGGTGCGGATGCCCAGCGTGCGCGCCGCGGCAAAGGCGCACAGCAGGTTGGCAGACTTGCCCGAGGTCGAGATGCCCACCAGGCAATCGCCCGCACGGCCCAGCGCCAGCACCTGGCGCTCGAACACCTGGTCGAAGTCGTAGTCGTTGGCGATGCAGGTCAGCGCCGAGGTGTCGGTGGTGAGCGCCAGCGCCGCCAGCGCGCGGCGCTCGCGCACGAAGCGGCCCGTGAGCTCCGCCGCCAGGTGCTGGCTGTCCGCGGCGGAGCCGCCGTTGCCGCAGAACATGAGCTTCTGGCCCGCCTCCAGCGCCTGCACCATCACGGCCGCCGCCTGCGCCACGGCACCTTCCAGCGCCTGGAGCTGCCCGAACAGCGAGCGGTGCTCGCGCAGCGCGCGCTGGTACAGCCCGACCGAGGCCGGCAAGGCAGGCACCGCGCCGTCCAGCCACGTCACCGCTGCGCCTTGCGCCTGCGGCACCTTGATCAGCACGCCCATGTCAGGCTCCTTGGTTGTCGATGGTTGATGGGGGCGGCGCCGCGTCCAGGCCGAGCTCCTGGCTGCTGACGCTCGCCGTGCCGAACTTGCCCACCACGATGCCCGCGGCCTTGTTGGCCCAGCGCACCGCTTCTTCCAGGCCGACGCCGCGGCTGAGCGTGTGCGCCAGGGTGGCCAGCACCGTGTCGCCCGCGCCGCTGACGTCGTAGACCTCGCGCACCTGCGTGGGCAGCCGCAGGCAGGGTCTGAGCTGAGAGCACAGCGCCATGCCCTGCTCGCCCAGCGTCACCAGCAAGTGCTCCAGCTGCAGCTGGCCGCGCAGCTCGTGCGCCTTGTGCAGCAGCTGCGCCTCGTCCTTCCAGCCGCCCATGACGGCGCGCAGCTCCGCGGCATTGGGCTTGAGCAGCCACGCGCCGCGGTAGCGCTCGAAGTCCAGGCCCTTGGGGTCCACCAGCACGCGGCAGCCGTGGCGCCGCGCCGCGGCGATCAGCTCGGTGCAGTGCCCCAGGCTGCCCTTGGCGTAGTCCGACAGCAGCACCCACTCGTGCTGCGGCATCAGCGCGATGGCGCGCTCGGTGAGCGCCTGCACGCAGCGCGCCGGCGGGGGCGTCTCGAAATCGATGCGCAGCAGCTGCTGGTGCCGGCACACCGAGCGGATCTTCTGGATCGTCTGCAGCGCCGGGTCGCGCACCGGGTCGAAGTGAATGGCTCCTTGCTCCATCAGCCCCGTGAGCTGTGCGCCGGCCTCGTCCTCACCGACCAGCGACAGCAGCCGCACCTCGCTGCCCAGCGCCACCAGGTTGAGCGCAACGTTGGCGGCGCCGCCGGCGCGCTGCGTCTCGCGCTGCACCTGCAGCACCGGTACTGGCGCCTCGGGCGAGATGCGGTCCACCGCGCCTTCCCAGTAGCGGTCGAGCATGCAGTCGCCGATGACCAGGATCGGCTTCATCGCAGCACCGCCTTCGCGCAGTCCAGCAGGCTGGCGAAGGCGCCGTCCGCGCCTGCGGCCCGCGCCTCGCCCTCGCCGCCGATGAGGAAGCAGCGCCCCACACCCGCGGCGCGCCCGGCGGCAACGTCGCTGCCGCGGTCGCCCGCCAGCAGCGAGGCCGCCAGGTCCAGGCCCAGCTCCGACGCGGCCCGCAGGACCAGGCCCGGCGCCGGCTTGCGGCAGCCGCAGTCCAGCCGCCACTGCGCCAGCGCGGCCTCGGGATGGTGCGGGCAGTGGTAGATGCCGCCCAGCGCCACGCCCGCCGGCCGCAGCAGCGCGCGCAGGTGCTCGCTCAACGCATGGTGCTGCGCCTCGGTGTAGTAGCCGCGTGCGATGCCAGACTGGTTCGTCACCACCACCAGCACATACTCGCGCGACAGCAGCTGCAGCGCCTTCACCACGCCGGGCAGGAG
>JAEYPG010000451.1 GCA_023410975.1 Pseudomonadota bacterium | reverse complement strand
GGATCACGCAGTCCACGCGCAGCGCGCGGGCCGCGTCCCGGCAGGCCTGCGCCAGCAGCGGCAGCGCCGAGGCCGGGTCGGCCGCGAGCTGCGCGCCGCTGGGCGCGACGGTGTGGATGCCGGCCAGCGCGTCGGCGAATCCCAGGCCCTGTGCCAGGCGCATCAGCATCGGGCCCCAGGCCGCGCCGCCGGTGACGACGCCGAAACGTCCGCCCGCCGTCTGCCGCGCCGCCTGCAGGAAGGCCGCTTCCGCCAGTCCGGTGACCGGGCAGCCGCACAGCTCGCGCAGCGCGAACAGGCCCGGGTCGCCGAAGCAGGCCAGCACCACGGCATCGGGCTGCGCGCCCTGCGCGCGGTACGCGGCCCAGGCGTCCAGCGCCGCATGGCCGGCGATGGCGCTGGCCGCCTCGCTGGCGATGTAGGCCGCGCCCAGCCGCGCGGTGACGGCGTCCACGGTGGCGCTCGCGCCCAGCTCGGCCCGGACGTGCATGGCGACCAGCTCGGTCACGGAGGCCGAGGTGTTGGGGTTGAGCACCAGCAGGCGCCGCGGGGTTGCCGGCGCGCTCATGCGGTGGCGGCCCCGAAGATCCGCGCCAGGTCCGGCGCATGTGTGGCCGGCGGCTCGATGCGCAGCTGCTGCTCGATCTCCAGCAGGTGCTGCGTCATCAGCGCCGCGGCGGCCTTCTCGTCGCGCAGCCGGATGGCCGCCAGCAGCGTGCGGTGGTCGGCGCAGCCGCAGCCCGTGGGCGCCTCGCCGTTGCCGTAGGTCATGATCACCAGCGAGGTGCGCGACACCAGCTCGCGCAGCACGCGCCCAAGGGTGCGGTGCGCCGCGCCGTCGGCGATGCGCAGGTGGAACTCGCCGGAGAGGCGGATCGCGCGCCGGCGCTCGCCCGCGGCGCGCGCGGCCTCCTCCTGCGCCAGGCAGCTCGCCAGCGCGCCCAGGTGCCCGGCCGAGGCATGCTGCATGAAGCGTTGCACCAGCAACGGCTCGACCATGCGCCGCACCTCGAACACCTCGCGCGCCTCGTCCACGTCGGGCGTGGCCACCGAGGCGCCGCGGTGCGGCGCGAGCGTGACGATCTGCTCGTGCGCCAGCCGGATGAGGACTTGGCGGATGCGGGTGCGCGAGACGCCGAAGGCCTGGCCCAGCTTGTCCTCTGCCAGCCGGGTGCCGGGCAGGAGCTGGTGGTCGAGGATGGCGTCCACGATGCGGTCGTGGATCTGCGCGTCGGAAAGGTTCGCAGTGGCGGGGGAGGCGTCGTCGGTCATGAGGAGATGATCAGCCATGGCGGCGTCCGGCGGCGCGGCGCCGGCCCAGCAGCCAGGACACGGCCAGCGCCAGCGCGATCGCGGCCAGCGACAGCAGCGTGGTGAGCGTGCCCAGCGCGTAGATGGCGGGCGTGGTGACGGTGGTGGTCAGGCCCTGCAGCTCCAGCGGCAGCGTGTTGACATCGCCGATGGCCTGGGAAGTGCGCGCGATCTCGTCCCAGCTCAGCGTGAAGCCGAACAGGCCCACGCCCACCACCGACGGCCCGATCAGCGGCAGCAGCACGTGCCTGAAGCTCTGCCAGGGCGTGGCGCCCAGGTCGCGCGCCGCTTCCTCGTAGGCCGGGTTGAAGCGGTTGAACACCGCGAACATGATCAGCAGGCCGAAGGGCAGGGTCCAGGTCAGGTGCGCGCCCAGCGCCGAGGTGTAGAGGCCCATGAGGGTGGTGTAGCCCTCCAGCAGCGTGTCCAGGCCCCAGGCGGTGAGCAGCGCGCGCACGCCGTCGTCCAGCAGCCGGAACTGCAGCCCGATGCCTAGCGACACGACGATGGAGGGCATGATCAGGCTGGCCACCGTCACGAAGAAGAGCGCGGAGCCGCCGCGCAGCTGCTTGCGGAAAGCCAGGCCCGCGAGCACCGACAGCAGCACGGTCAGGCCCATCACCACCGCGCCCAGCGCCAGCGAGCGGCGCAGCGCCGCCCACACGTCCACCGTGCCGAGCCCCTCGGCCAGCTGCGCGAACCAGTGCAGCGACCAGCCGCGCATCGGGAAGGTGAGCCCGCCCTGCGGGCCCTGGAAGCTCAGCACGAAGATGGTGAAGGTGGGCCCGTAGAGGAAGAGCACGAACAGCGCGAACAGCGTGGCCAGTGGCCAGAAGCCGGGCGGGCGGCGGTCGTCGCGGCGCGCGGGGCGGGCGGGTTTGAGTGCGGCCATGTTCACAGCTCCCGGCGGATGTCCACCACCCGCGTCAGGCCCCAGACGATCATCAGCACCGTCGCCAGCAGGATCACGGCGTTGGCCGCGGCCAGCGGGAACTGCAGGTAGGAGGTCTGCACCTGGATCACCTTGCCCACCGAGGCGATCTGCTGACCGCCCATCACGCCCACGGTCACGAAGTCGCCCATGACGATGGTCACGACGAAGATGGAGCCGATCACGATGCCGCTCTTGCACAGCGGCACGATCACGTTCCACAGCGTCTGCCAGGCGCCGGCGCCGCAGTCGCGCGAGGCCTCCAGCAGCGAGCGGTCGATGCGCATCATGGAGTTGAAGATCGGCACCAGCATGAACATCGTGTAGAGGTGCACGAAGGCCAGCACCACGGAGAAGTCGGAGAACAGCAGCCACTCCAGCGGCTGCTGGATCAGCCCCGCGGCCACCAGCGTGTCGTTGACCAGCCCGTGGCGCCCCAGCAGCGGCACCCACGAGACCATGCGGATGACGTTGGAGGTCCAGAACGGGATCGTGCACAGCAGGAACAGCAGCGTCTGCACGCCGGTGCCGCGCACGTGGAAGGCCAGGAAGTAGGCCACGGCGAAACCCAGCACCAGCGTGATGGCCCAGGTCAGCAGGCAGAATTTTAAAGTCGAGAGGTACGTGGCGAAGGTGACGCAGAGCTGGCCGTCAGGGTTGACGGGGCAACCTTCGAACACCTTCAGGTAGTTGTCGAAGGTGAAGCCGGGCAGCAATTCATACTCGTTGAAGTTCCAGAAGCTCACCATCGCCACCAGCGCCAGCGGGGCGATGAAGAACAGCAGGAACACCAGCGAGAAGGGCGTGGCCTGCAGCCAGGCGGGCGGGCCGGCATGGCGTTTCACGCGTGAGGCTTTGCCGCGCAAGCCCGGACCCGTTCGGGCTGAGCTTGTCGAAGCCCCGGCTGTGCTTTCAGGCTCCACTCCTGTGGCAGCTGCGGCCGCGTTCACTCGGGCTGAGCTTGTCGAAGCTGCATTCGAGCGCCTGCCCTTCGACAGGCTCAGGGCGAACGGGTTGGAAGGCATCCGGGACCCCTTTCGTCAGTCAGCTCAAGCCGCCACGAACTCGTTCCACTTCTGGACCATGTAGGTGTTCTCGTCCATCACGGCGTTCCAGCAGGCGATGGCACCCATGCGGGAC
>JAEYPG010000701.1 GCA_023410975.1 Pseudomonadota bacterium | reverse complement strand
GCCCCTTGCGGGCGCGCAGCGAGCGCACGCGCTCGCCCAGCGTCACCAGGAAAGGATCGCGCTGGGACTCGGCCGGACGCTCCGAAAGTTGTTCTGCTGAGGGATTGGCGTTGGCATCCATGGGGGTCAGTGTTTACCCGGTTCATGCACTATATTGCTTGACCAGGAGCAAGGGCGCGTTTAAGTTTCTGCCATGCACTTTAGTTCAACCACCGGGGTTCGCCCCTAGGCAGACCCAAGCCCCGTGAAGGACCAGCCCTCTGTGACGACCATGACGCCCGAACGCTTCCAGCACCTGATCGCCTCGCTCACCGCCACGCTGGAAGGCCAGCCGCTCGACGACGCGCTGGCCGAGCGGCTGAACCGTGAGCACCCGGCCGGCAGCCCGGTGTTCGAAGCGATCTTCGAGGCCTGCCGCCAGGCGGTGGCCGCAGGCTGGATGTGCAGCCGCGAGAACGACGGCATCCGCTGGGGCCGCGTCATCAAGCAGGGTGCGGTCACGCACGGCTTCTCGGTGGACGTGGTGGACATGAAAGATCTGGCCGGCCCGCACCACGTGCACCCCCATGGCGAGATCGACATGGTCATGCCCCTCCAGGCCGACGGCACGCCCGGCGGCGAAGCCCGCTTCGACGGCCAGGGCGCGGGCTGGAAGGTGTACGGCCCGGGCAGCGCGCACCGCCCCACCGTCAGCGGCGGCCGGGCCTTGGTTCTGTACCTGCTGCCGCAGGGCGCCATCGAATTCAGCCGCGCCGCCTCCGCCTGAGGAAGGCGCCGCGCCCCTGCCGGCCTCCGACTGAAGAAGCCGCCCGCCCCGAACCGAGGACCCGAGGAGACAAGCCATGGCCCACACCGCGCCGCCGCCCGCGCGCTTCAACTTCGCCCAGCACCTGTTCGAGCGCAACGCCGGCCGCGACGCCAAGGCGGCCTACATCGACGACCTGGGCCGCCTCAGCTATGGCGAGCTGGCCGAACAGGCGCGGCGCGTGGCCGCGGGGCTGGCCGCGCTGGGCCTGCGGCGCGAGGAGCGCGTGCTGCTGCTGATGCACGATTGCGTGCACTGGCCCGTGGCCTTCCTGGGCTGCCTGTACGCCGGCGTGGTGCCGGTGGCGGTCAACACCCTGCTCACGGCCGACGACTACGCCTACATGCTCGGCCACAGCCGCGCGCAGGCCGCGCTGGTGTCCGCCGCGCTGCTGCCCACGCTGCAGGCCGCCATGGAGCGCGCGCCGCACGAGGTGAAGCAGCTGGTGGTGTCGCGCGGCAGCGCGCTGCCCGCGGGCGCGCAGGACTTCGATGCCTGGCTGCAGACCCTCGTCCCGGCCGAGAAGCCCGCCGACACCGGCCCGGACGACATCGGCTTCTGGCTCTACTCCTCCGGCTCCACGGGCCGGCCCAAGGGCACCGTCCACACCCACGGCAACCTGTACTGGACGGCCGAGCTCTACGCCGCCCCGGTGCTGGGCCTGCGCGAGCGCGACGTGTGCTTCTCCGCCGCCAAGCTGTTCTTCGCCTACGGCCTGGGCAACGCGCTGAGCTTTCCGCTGTCGGTGGGTGCCACCACGGTGCTGATGGCCGAGCGGCCCACGCCGGACGCGGTGTTCAAGCGCTGGACAGAACAGAAACCCACCGTCTTCTTCGGCGCGCCCACGGGCTACGCCGGCATGCTGGCCTCGCCCCAGTGCCCCACGCGGGAGCAGGTGGCGCTACGGCTGTGTTCCTCGGCCGGCGAGGCGCTGCCGCGCGAGATCGGCGAGAAGTTCAAGGCCCGCTTCGGCGCCGACATCATCGACGGCATCGGCTCCACCGAGATGCTGCACATCTTCCTGTCCAACCGGCCGGGCGACGTGCGCTACGGCACCAGCGGCAAGCCGGTGGACGGCTACGAGGTGGAGCTGCGCGATGAGAACGGCCGCGTCGTCGAAGGCGCCGACCAGGTCGGCGACCTGTTCATCCAGGGTCCGAGCGCCGCGCTGCTGTACTGGTGCAACCGGGACAAGAGCCGCGACACCTTCCGCGGCGCCTGGACCAAGAGCGGCGACAAGTATTTCCGCGATGCCGAGGGCTACTACGTCTACGCCGGGCGCAGCGACGACATGCTGAAGGTGAGCGGGCAGTACGTTTCACCCTTCGAGGTCGAGTCCACCCTCATGCAGCACCCGGCCGTGCTGGAGGCCGCCGTCATCGGCATCAGCGACGCCGACGGCCTGACCCGCGCCAAGGCCTACGTGGTGCTCAAGGACGCGCGCGACGGCGGCGAGGCCCTGGCCGAGGCGCTCAAGGGCTTCGTCAAGGAGCAGCTCGCGCCGCACAAGTACCCGCGGCACATCGAGTTCGTGGCGGAGCTGCCCAAGACCGCCACCGGCAAGATCCAGCGTTTCAGGCTGCGCGAGCGCGAGGCCCGCCAGTGACCGGGGCCGCCGTGTCCGACGGTTTCGCCAGCATCGGCGCGGGCGGGCGCGAGTTGCGCATCGAGTTCGGCTGGGTGGGCAGCGACGCGCCCGACGCGCCGCTGATCGTGTTCCTGCACGAGGGCCTGGGATCGCTGTCCATGTGGAAGGATTTTCCGGCGCGCCTGTGCGAGGCCGCCGGCGCGCGCGGGCTGGTCTATTCGCGCCCGGGCTACGGCCGCTCCACGCCGCGCCCGCACGAGGAGCGCTGGGGGCTGGACTTCATGCACGTCCAGGCGCAGCAGGTGCTGCCCGCGCTGCTGGACGCGCTGGGCGAGCAGACCCGCTACTGGCTCTTCGGCCACAGCGACGGCGGCTCCATCGCGCTGATCCACGCCGCCAGCTTCCCGCGCCGCGTGGCCGGCGCCGTGGTGATGGCGCCGCACATCCTGGTCGAGGAGTTCGGGCTGGCGAGCATCCGCGAGGCGCGCCGCTCGTACCTCGAAGGCCCGCTGCGCACGGGGCTGGCCAAGTACCACGACGACGTGGACTCGGCCTTCTGGGGCTGGAACGAGATCTGGCTGGATGGGGAGTTCCCCCGCTGGACGATCCAGCCCCTGCTCTCCAGCATCAAGTGCCCGCTGCTGGCAATCCAGGGTTTCAGTGATCCCTACGGGACCATGGCCCAGATCGACGGCATTGCGGAGGCGGCACCGCAGACGGCGTTGTTGAAGCTGCCCGACTGCGGCCACTCGCCGCACCGCGACCAGCCCGAGGCGGTGATCCAAGCCACCCGGGATTTCATCCAACAACACCCCAAGGAGACGACGTCATGAAGTTCATCCCCACGCTGGGCGCGCTGGCCGCCGCCGCGCTGCTGGCTACCCCGTCGGCCTGGGCACAGGCCGGTGGAAAACTCAAGGTCGGCTTCATGCTGCCCTACACCGGCACCTACGCCGCGCTGGGCAACGCCATCGAGAACGGCTTCCGGCTCTACGTGCAGGAGCAGGGCGGCAAGCTCGCCGGGCGCGAGATCGACTTCATCAAGGTCGATGACGAGTCCGATCCGTCCAAGGCCACCGACAACGTCAACAAGCTCATCAAGCGCGACCAGGTGGACGTGATCATCGGCACGGTGCACTCCGGTGTCGCCATGGCCATGGCCAAGGCCGCCAAGGAGAGCAACACGCTGCTGATCGTGCCCAACGCCGGGGCGGACGCCGTCACCGGCCCGATGTGCGCGCCCAACATCTTCCGCAGCAGCTTCTCCAACTGGCAGCCCGCCTACGCCATGGGCGAGGTGGCGGCCAAGCGCGGCCACAAGAAGGCCGTCACCATCACCTGGAAGTACGCCGCGGGCGACGAGTCGGTGGCCGGCTTCAAGGAGGCTTTCGAGAAGAACGGCGGGCAGGTGGTCAAGCAGCTCACGCTGCCCTTCCCCAACGTCGAGTTCCAGGCGCTGCTCACCGAGATCGCCGCGGCCAAGCCCGATGCGGTCTACACCTTCTTCGCCGGCGGCGGCGCGGTGAAGTTCGTCAAGGACTACGCCGCGGCGGGCCTGAACAAGACCATCCCGCTCTACGGCGCCGGCTTCCTCACCGACGGCACGCTGGAGGCCCAGGGCGATGCTGCCCAGGGCCTGCTGACCACGCTGCACTACGCCGACGGCCTCAACACCCCGCGCGACAACGCCTTCCGCCTGGCCTACGCCAAGGCTTTCAAGCTGCAGCCGGACGTGTACGCGGTGCAGGGCTACGACGCGGCGCAGATGCTGGGCGTGGGCCTGAACGCCGTGAAGGGCGACGTGGCCAAGAAGGCCGAGTTCGCCGCCGCGCTCAAGGCCGCCAAGATCGACAGCCCGCGCGGCACCTTCACCATCGCCAAGAACCACAACCCGGTGCAGGACTTCTACCTGCGCAAGGTGGAGGGCAAGGAGAACAAGAGCACGGGCGTCGCGGTGAAGGCGCTGGCCGATCCGGGACGCGGCTGCCGCATGTGAGCGCTGAGCGGGCCGGCCCTCCGGCCCGTTTTTCTGTTGTACCGCCCGCGGCGCGCGCCGCGGGCCCCCAGGGGCCGCCATGGACGTCGCGACCTTTTTGATCCAGTGCCTGAACGCGGTCCAGTACGGGCTGCTGCTCTTCCTCGTGGCCTCGGGCCTCACGCTGATCTTCGGGATCATGGGCGTGATCAACCTCGCCCACGGCAGCTTCTACATGATCGGCGCCTACATGGCCTACGCGCTGGCGCCGTGGGTCAACACGTATCTCGGCGGCGGCTTCTTCACCACGCTGCTGGTGGGCATCGTGCTGTCGGTGCTGCTGGGCTACGTGCTGGAGTGGGTCTTCTTCAGCTACCTGTACGAGCGCGAGCACCTGCAGCAGGTGCTCATGACCTACGGGCTGATCCTCGTGTTCGAGGAGCTGCGCTCGATCCTGGTGGGCAACGACGTCTACGGCGTGCAGCCGCCGGACTGGCTGGCCGGCAGCATCCCGCTGGGCGACCTGATGACCTACCCGGTCTACCGGCTCTTCATCTCCGGCGTGTGCGTCGCCATCGCGGTGGCGATGTGGGCGCTGATCACGCGCACGCGGCTAGGCATGAAGATCCGCGCCGGCGCCAGCAACCGCGAGATGGCGCGCGCCATGGGCGTGAACATCCGGCTCCTCTACCGCATCGTCTTCGCCATCGGCGTGGCGCTGGCGGCCCTGGCCGGGATGATCGCGGCGCCGGTGTCCAGCGTCTATCCGAACATGGGCGCGGGCGTGCTGATCGTGTGCTTCGTGGTGGTGGTGATCGGCGGCATCGGCTCGATCAAGGGCGCGCTGGTGGCCGCGCTGCTGGTGGGCCTGGTGGACACCTTCGGCAAGGTGCTGTTCCCGGCCTTCGCCGGCATTTCGGTGTACCTGCTGATGGCCGTGATGCTGCTGTGGAAGCCCGAAGGGCTGTTCAAGGCGGGTTGAGGAGGAAACGGGATGAACACGACCACGCTCTTGTCTTCGCTGCCGGCCGCGGCACCCGCTGCGCCCGCGCGCGGCCTGTCGCTCAAGGCGTTGCCGGTGCTGCTGGGCTTCCTGGTGCTGGCGCTGCTGCCGCTGATTCTTTCGGGCTTCTACGTCGAGCTGACGATGAAGATCATGATCCTGGCGCTGTTCGCGCTGAGCCTGGAGCTGCTGGTGGGCCAGACCGGGCTGGTGGCCTTCGGCCATGCCGGCTTCTTCGGCATCGGCGCCTACGCCGCGGCGCTGCTCACGCCGCAGGCCGGCGGCGCCTCGCTGTGGTGGCTGCTGCCCGCGGCCATGGGCGCGGCGGGCCTGTACGCGCTGGCGGTGGGCGCCCTTTCGCTGCGCACCAAGGGCGTGTACTTCATCATGATCACGCTGGCCTTCGCGCAGATGGCCTACTTCGTGTTCCACGACACGCCGCTGGGCGGCGGCAGCGACGGCATCTACCTCTATTTCAAGCCCGAGGTGAAGCTCGGCGGGCTGCAGCTGCTGGACCTGGATGCGGGCCACACCTATTACTACTTCGTACTGGCCTGCCTCGTCGGCACCTTCACCTTGCTCGCGCTGCTGCTGCGCAGCCGCTTCGGCCGCGCGCTGGCAGGCATCAAGGCCAACGAGCAGCGCATGCGCGCGGCGGGCTTCGCCACCTATCCGTACAAGCTGGCGGCCTTCGTGCTGTCCGCGATGCTGGCCGGGCTGGCGGGCTTCCTGTACGCGCTCAAGGACGGCTTCGTGAACCCGGAGATCCTGTCCTGGCACCAGAGCGGCGCGGTGCTCTTGATGATCATCCTGGGCGGCCTGGGCCACCTGCGCGGCGCGCTGCTGGGCGCCCTCGCCTTCACGCTGCTGCAGGAGCTCTACCAGTCGGAAGCCGTCTTCGGCAGCTTCGCCAAGCACTGGCAGCTCTCGCTGGGCCTGACCATCATCGCCTTCGTCGCGCTGCTGCCGCACGGGCTCATCGGGCTGCTGCAGCGCAAGGGAGAAAAGTGATGAGCACCTCCCACTCAAGCTCTTCGATCGACCCGAAACCTCCCGTTCGGGCTGAGCCCGTCGAAGCCCTGTTGGCCAGCCAAGCCGCAGGCCCTTCGACAGGCTCAGGGCGAACGGCGACGTTGGAGCCGCTGCTGGTGGCGAGCGACATCTCGCGCCGCTTCGGCGGCCTGAAGGCGGTGGACGGCGTGTCGCTGACGCTGGAGCGCGGCAGCCTGCACGCGGTGATCGGCACCAACGGCGCGGGCAAGTCCACGCTGATCAACCTGCTCTCCGGCGAGATCCCGCCCAGCGAGGGCCGCGTGATGCTCATGGGCCAGGACGCCACGGCCTGGAGCCAGCCCAGGCGCGCCCGCGCCGGCCTGGGCCGCTCCTACCAGCGCAACACCATCTTCATGAACTTCACCGTGCGCGAGAACTGCCGCCTGGCCGCCCAGGCGCGCTGGCAGCGGGCTTGGGACTGGTGGACGCCGGCGCAGCGCTGCGCCAACAGCCAGGCCGCCGCCGACGAGGCGCTGCGCAAGGCGGGGCTGTCTGCGCAGGCCGAGCGCATCGCCGGCGCGCTCTCGCACGGGCAGAAGCGCCAGCTTGAGATCGCCATGTGCCTGGCCGGTGCGCCGCAGGTGCTGCTGCTGGACGAGCCGCTGGCCGGCATGGGCGCGGAGGAAACGGAGCGCATGCTGTCGCTGCTGACCGAGCTGAAGCAGGAACACGCCATCCTGCTGGTGGAGCACGACATGGATGCCGTGTTCCGCGTGGCCGACCGCATCACGGTGATGGTCAACGGCCGGGTGATCGCCAGCGACACGCCCGCGGCGGTGCGCGCCAACCGCGAGGTGCAGATCGCCTATCTCGGAGAGGGCCACTGATGAGCGCCGTGCTGAACGACACCGACGACCTGCTGCGGGCCACCGAGCTGCACGCCCACTACGGCCAAAGCCACGTGCTGCAGGGCGTGTCGCTGCGCATCGCGCGTGGCGAGGCCGTGGGGCTGCTGGGCCGCAACGGCATGGGCAAGACCACCTTCATCCGCACCCTGCTGGGCCAGATCCGGGCCACGGGCGGGCGCGTGAGCGTGACGGGCAAGGACATGACCGGGCAGCCGCCCGAGCGCATCGTGCGGCTGGGCATCGGCTACGTGCCCGAAGGGCGCGGGGTGTTTCCGAACCTGAGCGTGCGCGAGAACCTGGTGATGGCCGCGCGGGCCGGCACGCGGGGCCAGCGCGACTGGACCTTCGAGCGCGTCCTGGAAACCTTCCCGCGGCTGGCCGAGCGGCTGGACCACGGCGGCGGGCAGCTCTCCGGCGGCGAGCAGCAGATGATGGCCATCGGCCGCGCGCTGATGACCAACCCCGACCTGATGATCCTGGACGAGGCCACGGAAGGGCTGGCACCCCTGGTCGTGGCCGAGATCTGGCGCGTCATCGGCCTCATCCGCGCCAGCGGCATCGCCTCGCTGGTGGTGGACCGCAACTTCAAGAAGGTGCTGGTGCACACCGACCGCTGCGTGGTGCTGGAAAAGGGCCGCGTGGTGCTGGAGGGGCCCTCGGCCGAGCTGGCTGCCGATGAGGCAGCGCTGCATCGGTACCTGGGGGTTTGAGGCCGGCCGGAGCAGCGAGGGTTTCCGCAGTACGCAGCTGGGGCGACGGCCGCCCTAGCTCGTCATGCCAACGAAGGCGCACTGCTGTCCAACGAAAACAAAAGTTGACGGCATCAACGCCTACGCCACGAGAAACAGGATGCGTACGCAACACCATTGAAGCGCAGCTTTGGCTGGACGCGACTGTGGCCGAGAAGCCCGCCAATTGCACCGCATCACGCTCGAAAGCACGGCCGGGTTCTTCAACCGCTACGCCGAGCGCACTTTCTTAACCTTCGTCCAGCCCCTGCCTGGCGTCCCGCAGACAATCTCTCCTTACTTCGCCTTGAGCCCGAGTTTGGAATGAGGGCACAGCCATGGACAGATTACTGTGCATCGAAGCGTTCGTGCGCGTGGCCGAGACGCAGAGCTTTGCGGAGGCGGCGCGGCAGCTCAGGCTGTCGAAATCCGCGGTCACTATGCGTATTCAACAACTGGAGGAGTTGTTGGGCGATGTGCTGTTCCATCGCACGACACGGGCCGTCCGTCTGTCGGAGATGGGGCAGGCCTTTTACCGGGACTGCAGCGAACTGGTGGCCCGTACCAACGAGATCGTGGACCAGATGCGCGAGGTCCGGGGCACGCCGTCCGGAACGTTGAGGGTGCATGCGGCCATCGGCTTCATGCTGGGGCATTCCGCCGGCCTGCTGCGCCAGTTCCAGGAACGGTACCCAGAGATCCGGCTCGACGTGGTGCTCGACGATGCGGTCATCGATCCGGTCAAGGATGGTTTCGATGTCGCACTGCAGATCTTCAAGCCCGTGTCGGATGAGCTGATCTCGCGACGGGTGTTCCCGGTTCGCCGCACCTTCTGCGCGTCCCCTGAGTACCTGCAGCAGCGCGGCATGCCCGAGCACCCGCGCGACCTTGCAGACCATCGGCTCGGACTTTTCTCCGGACATGCGACGCGTGACCGTTGGACCTTCCACAAGGCCGGGGAAGAGGCCGTCACGCTTGAGCTCAAGCCCCACCTGATGAGCAGCTCGGTGCACCTGCTGCGCGACTATGCCTACGAGCACGCCGGCATCGTGTGCCTGCCCACGCTCGTGGCCTCGGAAGGCATCCGCAGTGGCCGGCTTCGGATCGTGCTGCCGGAGTTTGTGCTGTCCTCGTTTTGGCTCTCGGCCGTCTATGCACGCACCCAGCGTGGCGCCTTCAAGCCGCGCCTGTTCATCGAGAGCCTGGTTGCTCGATTCGCCGGTGACGAGCCTCCCTGGGACAAGGCCCTGATCGAAGCCGGCCTGCTCACTCCGGACCTGCTGGAGGAGTGAACAGCAGCCTGGAGCGCACAAGCTTCAAGCTGGCGGCGCCGAACCGGCCTGGAGTACTCCGTCGCTGCATGCGGCGCTTGCCGGGCACCGTTCCCGCGCGTCCATATTCCGCCCGGGAAAACCCGCAAGATTGTTCAATGACTCAGAACGATCCGGTTGCCGCTTGCCGGCTTCTGGAACGGACACCCGCTGCCTAGACTGCTTCCCATCAAGTCGCTTCATGACGGGGAAGACATGAGTTCTGACGAACACCTGGCGCGATGGCGGTCACAGCGCCAGGGCGCGTGACCTGCGCCGCACGTGCCATGGAGCCCAACAATCCGCCGCCACATCGCAGCGGCTGACCTTGCGGCCCGGCCGGGCCGGATCGCCGCTCGGTGAACAGGTTGGCGCGCCAGCGCCCTGGTGCCGCAACCAGCCGTCGTCCCGTCCTTTCGAAGCCACGCCCTCGCACCAGGCCACCGTCCGGTCGGCTGGAAGAACGCTGCCCCAAGGAGACCCACACATGTCCACTACGCCACGCCCGCTGCGCAATGTGCTGTTCATCATGGCCGACCAGCTGCGCTGGGACTATCTGTCCTGCTATGGACATCCCACCCTGAAGACGCCGCACATCGACGCCCTGGCCCGGCGGGGTGTCCGCTTCGCCAACGCGTTCGTGCAGGGTCCGGTGTGCGGCGCGTCGCGCACGTCCACCTACACCGGACGCTATGTCTCCACGCACGGCTCGGCCTGGAATTTCGTGCCGCTGTCCGTCGGACAGAAGACGCTTGGCGACCACCTGCGCCCGCATGGCGTGCGCTGTGCCGTGGTGGGCAAGACGCACGTCGAGCCGGATGTCGAAGGGGCCAGGCGGCTGGGCATCGACATCACGCAGGGCGCGGGCCTGCTGGCCATGGAGGGCGGTTTCGAGCCCTACGAGCGCGACGACGGCATCCTGCCGGCCGGCTTCAAGGTCGAGGGCAACCGCTACTGCGACTACCTGCGCGCCCATGGTTACGCCGGCGACAACCCATGGCACGACTGGGCCAATTCGGCCGAGGACGACAAGGGTCGCCAGCTCTCCGGGTGGGAGATGCGCTGGGCCGACCGGCCTGCCCGCGTGGCCGAGGAGCACAGCGAGACGCCCTACATGACGCGCCGGGCCATGCAGTTCATCGAGGAACAGGGCGAGCGTCCCTGGGTGCTGCACCTTTCGTACATCAAGCCGCACTGGCCCTATGTCGCGTCGGCGCCCTACCACGCCATGTACTCGCCCGCCGACGTGGTGCCCGCCAAGCGCAGCCCGGCCGAGCGTGACGATCCGCATCCCGTGGTCCGCGGCTACATGGACACCGATCCCAGCCGCAGCTTCAGCCAGGCTGAAGTGCGCGAGCGCGTGATTCCGACCTACATGGGCCTCATCAAGCAGCTCGACGACCAGCTCGGGCTGCTGTTCGACTTCCTGCGCGCCAAAGGCATCGACCAGGAGACGCTGATCGTGTTCACCAGCGACCATGGCGACTACCTGGGCGACCACTGGCTGGGCGAGAAGGAGCTGTTCCACGACACGGTGGTCAAGGTGCCGCTCATCGTGGTGGACCCGCGTCCGCAGGCCGATGCCGTCCGGGGCCGGGTGGTGGACGAGCTGGTCGAGTCGATTGACCTGATACCGACCTTCCTGGACGCGCTGGGCCTGCCACAGCCCACCGAATGGCTCGAAGGCACTTCGCTGCAGCCGCTGCTGCACGGCGCAGAAGCCAAACCGTGGCGCGAGGCGGTATTCAGCGAGAACAGCTATGCCTTCCGCGACCCCGTGCGGCTGCCGCTGGGCCGTCCTGTCGATGGGTGCCTGATGACGATGGTCCGCACCCAGCGCTGGAAGTACGTGCACTACGAGGGCGTGGCGCCGCAGCTGTTCGACCTGCAAGCGGACCCGGACGAATTCACCGACCTCGGACAGGACCCGGCCCATGCCCAGGTGCGCGAGCAGATGGCACGGCGCCTCTTCGATTGGCTGCGCCAGCGAAAGCGCTTTCCCACCATCACCTACGACGACATCGAGCAATGGAACCGGCGCGAGGTACAGGCCGGCATCCAGATCGGCGTCTGGTGATCCCCGCTGCCCAAAGACACAAGGAGACAACGCATGAAGCCCCGATTCGCAACGCTGCTGGCCCTGTCCACGGCCGCCATCTCGATGAGCCTGCAGGCCCAGGGGAGCACCCCGGCGGCGGCCTGGCCGACCAAGCCGGTGAAGCTGCTGGTGGCCTTTCCGCCCGGCGCCCCCGGCGACGTGATCGCGCGGCTGCTGCAGCCCGAGCTGCAACAGGCGCTGGGGCAGAACGTGATCGTCGACAACAAGCCCGGCGCGGGCGGCAACATCGGCGCGCAGGAAGTGGCACGGTCCACCGATGGCCATACCTTCCTGGTCGGGCCCGACACCATGCTCACCGTCAACCCGCACCTCTACAAGAAGCTGGCTTTCAAGCCCACGCAGGATCTGGTGCCCGTGAGCTATCTGGTGCGCTTCAACCAGATGCTGGTGTGCCATCCCTCGGCGGGCATCAAGTCGATGGCCGACTTCCGGACCCAGGCTAAGCAGAAGCCCTTGAGCTATGCCTCTGGAGGCCCCGGGGTGCCGGGCCACCTGGCCATGGAAATGCTGGTGACCGCCACCAGCACACAGCTCAACCATGTGCCGTACCGCGGTCCCGGACCGGCTGTGCAGGATGTGCTCGGCGGTGCCGTTCCCTGCGGCTTCCTGGCCACGCCGGTGGTAGGCCCGCACGTGCGCGACGGCAAGCTCGCCGCGCTGGCCGTGTCAGGTTCCAAGCGCACGGCCTCCTTGCCCAACGTGCCGACGATGGCCGAGGCCGGCGTGCCCGGTTACGACGCCACCTTCTTCGAGCTGCTGGCGGCTCCGAAGGGCATGCCGCAGGCTGCCATCGAGCGGCTGCAGCAAGAGGTGGCCAAGGCGTTGGCCAAGCCGGATTTGCAGGCCAAGCTGGCAGCCGCCGATCTGGAGCCTGTAGGTTCCAAGCCCGCGGAAGCCGCCCGGCAGATGCAGGCCGATTTCGACAAGTGGGGCACCGTGCTGACGAAGGTCCACCTGCAGCTGGATTGAGCGTGCGTGCCGTGCGGCCGGTTGCCCAGCAGGTAGGGATGGCGCGAGCGCTGGCAGGCTCCAGCCTCTGCCCTCGCCGCTGCCACCCTTCCACGTGCCTGGCGTGCAGTTGCAGCATGGTCGCCTTCTTCTCCTGCTATGTCTCCTGCGGCTCGCTCGACCGCTCCGTGCCCAACCTGGAAAGCTGCACGGCGCGGGTGTTCGGGGAGTGCCCCACGCAGGGCAAAGGCTGACAAGGGCACGCCTGTCTCACGGGCCTGATATCGGGCATCCGCATCGCAGGGCTTCCTACACTGGTGCATGGACCGTTTTCTGTGCATTGAAGCCTTTGTGCGCGTCGCTCAGACACAGAGCTTCGCGGAAGCAGCCCGGCAGCTGCGCCTGTCCAAGTCCGTCGTCACGACGCGGGTGCAGCAGCTTGAGGAAATGCTGGGTGACGCCCTGTTCCATCGCACGACACGCACGGTGCGCCTGTCGGAGATGGGCCAGGCGTTCTATCAGGACTGCAATGAGCTGGTCACGCGCACCAACGACCTGGTGGACCAGATGCGCGAAGTTCACGGTACGCCCGCTGGCTTGCTGCGGGTGCACGCTCTCACAGGCTTCATGCTCGGCCATGCCGCGGAACTGTTGCGGCAGTTCCAGGAGCGCTACCCCGAGATCGTGCTGGACCTTTTCGTCAGCGACGCCGTGATCGACCCGATCAAGCAGGGCTTCGACGTGGCACTGCAGATCTTCAAGCCGACATCCGACGAGCTGGTAGCGCGGCGCGTCTTTCCGGTTCGGCGCGTGTTCTGTGCCTCGGCCCAGTATCTGCGCAGGCATGGATCACCCAGGCTGCCCAGGGACCTCTACGGGCATCGCCTGGCCTTGTACTCGGGCTACCCCACGCGGGACCGATGGACTTTCCACAAGGCGGGTGAAGAACCGCTGACCCTCGATCTCAAGCCCGTGCTGATGAGCAACTCGGTGCACCTGCTGCGCGACTACGCCTGTGCGCATGCCGGCATCGTGTGCCTGCCCACGCTCGTGGCCTCGGATGCCATCTGCAGTGGCCACCTCAAGATCGTTCTGCCCGAGCATCGACTGTCGTCGTTCTGGCTCTCGGCGGTCTACGCCAGCACACTGCGCGGCGCCTTCAAGCTGCGGCTGTTCATCGAAAGCCTGGGAAGCAGCTTCGGCGGGGGCGAACCGCCCTGGGACAAGGCGCTCATCGAGCGTGGCCTGATCTCTGCGGATCTGCTGGAAGACTAAGGAAAAACCCGAGCTATTGTTCTGTAAGCCAGAACGATCCAGTCAACGGCTCTCGGCTACCGCCCCCAAGGAGGCATTCCTAGACTTCGCTCCACTGATTCACCTCACCAACAGGAGCGAGACATGAGTGCAGTCGAATACCAGACCCGTTTCGGGTCGCTCTCGAACTACGAGAAAGGCGGCGTACAGGCCATTGCCGACGACGTCCGGAACTACGCCTTCTCCAACTGCTTTGACATCGCCAGCAGCAGCAAGCCTTACGAGCGGGTGGTGTTCGGCCAAAACCAGATCTACGTGCTGGAGTGCCTGCGTGCCGAAGGCAACTCTCCCTGGTACACCTGCGCGCACGACGAATTCGCCCTGGTGATGGACGGTGACGTCGAGATCCATCTCGTCAAGCTGACCGAGGCCCAGACGGTCCCCGATGCCGACAAGGACGGCGCCGTGCTGGTCGAAGGCCAGCCGCAGGGCGCCAAGATGGGCTGGATGCGGCTCCAGCGCGGACATCAGGCGCTGCTGCCCAAGAACACGGCGTACCAATTTCGCAGCGCTGCTCCTGGCGTCGTGGTCCTGCAGACCTGCAAGGGTGACCTCAGCATCGAGCGCTGGGCCCAGATCTGCCAGACCGCCTGAAGCATCCCCACACGCCGGAGACATTCCATGAACGCAGTGACCGATACCGCCAAGGCCCAGGCCAAGTCCGACGCCGCCGACGCCACGCACGGCTACCAGCGCTTCGCGCTGGGCGGCTTCACCTTCCGTCGCGACGAGTACTTCGCTCACATCGGCTGGACCACCCGCGAGGGCAAGCCGATGAGCCACACGATGGACATCGGCAACTTCCTGCGCGCGCTCATGCGCGACGTGGCCTGGGGCTTCTTCTACGGCACCGTCAGCTTCGACGAGGTAGTGGGCACGCATAACCACTACAAGACCGTCGATCTCTTCGCCGGCAGCTTCAACGGCACGATGAAGGAGGCGGGCGTGGACCGCCTGGAAAACTTCCCGACCGACGAGATCCGCGCCACGTTCGAGGACATGCTCGACGACTGGACCAACGAGGGCTTCGACCCCTTCGCGGCCCCGCAGGAAACGGGCTCGCCCTACGGCCGCAAGCATGGCAACAACCGCGAGAAGATCACGCGCGCCCGCGAGCTGGCCAAGCGCTGCGTCGGCCTCAAGGGCGACCTGGACCTGCGCAGTGACGAGCGCGGCGCGCCGGTGAACCGCGCCTTCGCCGACGTGCCGCAGGAGCAGCCCGAGCTGCACCCCGAGCCCGGCTTCGAGAACGAGGTGCACGCCTTCAACCTGTTCGGCTTCCTCAGCCGCTCGCAGGTGACTTGGAACCCGAGCTTCACCTCGGTCGTCAAGCACAGCTACATGTGCCCCACCACCGAAGAGCACATTCTGCCGATCATGCACGGCAACGACCGCGTCGAGTGGTTCTTCCAGATGTGCGACGAGATCCACTGGGACTGCGCCGACAAGAACACCGGCAAGCCGCTGGCGCGCGTGATCATGAAGGCCGGCGACATGGCTGCCATGCCCGCCTACTGCCGCCACCAGGGCTACAGCCCCAAGCGCTCGATGCTGCTGGTGTGGGAGAACGGCTCGCCCTCGCTCGTGTACGAGATCCAGAAGGGCGAGAGCCCCGAGGTGCCGGTCCAGTTCTGACCGCCGCGGCGCCTCATTCCAGGTCGGCTTCGACAGTGAAGCGAACCCCGTTCCGGCTGAGCCCTTCGACAAGCTCAGGGCGAACGGTGATCTTTCACTGACGACTTGGACTTGGAATCAGCCGTCAGGTGCGGCGCCCGAGCCGCTGACAACCGTGCCGCCCGCCCGGGGCGGCACTTCAAGGAGTTTTCAATGAACCTCGCGGACATCCAGGCCGCGGCGGGCCTGCGCACGCCCATTCGCCATCAACTGTTCATCGACGGCAGGTTCGCCGACGCCCTCTCGGGCCAGACACTGCCCACGCACAACCCCCACGACCTCAGCGTCATCGCTGAAGTCTCGATGGCCGGTCGCGAGGACGTGGACCTGGCCGTGGCGGCGGCGCAGCGGGCCTTCCCGGCCTGGAGCCGCATGGCCGCGGCCGACCGGGGCCGCATCCTGCTCAAGCTGGCCGACCTGATCGAGGCCAATGCCGAAGAGCTCGCGCGGCTGGAATCGCTGGACACCGGCCACCCGCTGCGCGACTCCAGAAGCCTCGATGTGCCACGCACGGCGGCGTGCTTTCGCTACTTCGGCGGCATGGCCGACAAGTTCCAAGGCGAAACCATCCCTGTGGAGGAAGGCTTCCTCAACTACACGCTGCGCGAGCCCATCGGCGTGGTCGGCCAGGTCGTGCCCTGGAACTTCCCGCTCATGTTCACGGCCTGGAAGATGGGCCCGGCGCTGGCCGCGGGCAACTGCGTGGTCTTGAAGCCCGCGGAGCTCACGCCGCTGAGCACCCTCAAAATTGCAGAGCTCATGTCCGAGGCCGGCATGCCCGGTGGCGTGGTCAACATCGTCCCCGGCCTGGGATCGGTAGCGGGCCAGTACATCGCCGAGCATCCGGCCATCGGCAAGGTCGCCTTCACCGGCAGCACGGCCACGGGCCGGCGCATCGTCGAGGCCTCCGCCTCCAACCTGAAGAAGGTGCAGCTGGAGCTCGGCGGCAAGGGACCCAACATCGTCTTCGAAGACGCCAACCTCACGGCGGCCGTCAATGGCAGCGCCTGGGCCATCTTCCACAACCAGGGCCAAGCCTGCATCGCGGGAACGCGGCTGGTGCTGCACGAGCGCATCGCCGAGGAATTCCTGGACAGGTTTCTGCCCCTGGCGCGCTCCATCCGCGTGGGCAACCAGCTCGACCCGAACACCGAGATGGGGCCGCTGACCAGCGCGCAGCAGCGCGACCGCGTGCTGAGCTACGTCGATATCGCGCGGGACCAGGGCGGCGAAGTGCTGGCCGGCGGCAAACCGCCCGTGGATACGGCGCTGGCCCAGGGTTGCTATGTCGAGCCGACCATCGTGCGGGCGCGCAGCTGGCGCGACCGCATTGCACAGGAGGAGGTCTTCGGCCCCGTCGTGACGGTGCTGACCTTCAAGGACGACGCGGAGGCCCTGGCGATTGCCAACGGCACCGAGTACGGGCTGGGCAGCGGGCTGTGGACTTCCAGCCTGCAGCGCGCCCACGAGTTCGCGCGCGACATCCAGGCCGGCATGGTGTGGATCAACAGCTACAAGCGCGTGAACCCGGGCTCGCCCTTCGGCGGCAACGGCGCCAGCGGCTACGGGCGCGAGATGGGTTTCGATGCGATGCGCGAATACACCGCGGTCAAGAGCGTCTGGGTCAACGTCGATGCCCAGATCCCGCCCTGGTACCGGCGCGGCTGAGGCAGGAAACCCGAACATGACTCCATTCACGTTCCAGGCCAGCCTGCCGCGGGTCGTCTTCGGCCCGGGCACGCTGGAGCAGCTGCCCGCCGAGGTCGAGCGGCTGGGGGCCGCCAAGGCCCTGGTGCTGTCCACGCCGGAACAGCAGGGCCAGGCCCAGCGCGTGGCCGAGATGCTGGGCGCGCGCAGCGCCGGCGTGTTTGCGCGCGCCGTGATGCACGTGCCCATCGAAACGGCCCGTGAGGCCCGCGAGGAGGCCCGGCGCCTGGGCGCGGACTGCGCCGTGGCCATCGGCGGCGGCTCGACCACCGGGCTGGGCAAGGCCATCGCGCTGGACAGCGGCCTGCCCATCATCGCGGTGCCGACCACGTATGCCGGCAGCGAGATGACGCCGATCTACGGCATCACGGAAGGCGGCCTGAAGAAGACTGGACGCGATGCCCGCGTGCTGCCGCGCACCGTGTCTACGACCCGCGGCTGACGTTGTCGCTGCCCGTGGATCTGAGCGTCACCAGCGGCCTCAATGCCATCGCGCATGCGGCTGAAGGCCTTTACGCGCATGACGGCAACCCGATCCTGGGCATGATGGCCGAGGAAGGCATGCGCGCCCTGGCGCAGGCCCTGCCGGCGCTGCACCGTGACCCTTCCGACCTGCAGGCACGCAGCGATGCGCTCTATGGCGCCTGGCTTTGCGGCGTCGTGCTGGGCAACGGCGCCATGGGCCTGCACCACAAGCTCTGCCACACGCTGGGCGGCAGCTTCAACTTGCCGCATGCCGAGGTGCACACCGTCGTGCTGCCGCATGCCATGGCCTACAACGCAGCGAGGGCGCCTCAGGCGATGGCGGCCATCGCGCGTGCGCTGCGGGTCGACGACGCCCCCCTGGGGCTGCAGCGACTCGCGGCCGGGCTGGGGGCGCCGATCGCGCTGAAAGCCATCGGCATGCCCGCCGATGGCCTGGACCGCGTGGCCGACCTGGCTGCCTCCGCGCCCTACCCGAATCCGCGCCCCCTGGAGCGCAACGCCTTGCGCGCACTGCTGCAGCGCGCCTGGGACGGCAGCCCCCCCGCCCCCTGACGGCCGGTGCGAACACAACCGCTGGGTGCTGCATCAGGACCCCAGCACCCAGCCATTCACGGAGCAGCCATGCGCAGCATCGACGAACTCAACATCACGCAAGCCGTGCTCGACAGCCTCGAAGGCTGCGACGACGCCCGGCTCAAGGAAGTGCTCGGCGCCCTGGTGCGACACCTGCATGACTTCGCCCGCGAGGTCCGGCTCACCGAGGCCGAGCTCATGCAGGGCATCAAGTTCCTCACGGCCGTGGGACAGAAGTGCGACGACAAGCGCCAGGAGTTCATCCTGCTGTCCGACACGCTGGGGCTATCGATGCTTGCGGTGGCGCTGAACAGCGCACGCCCCGCGGGTGCGACGGAAGCCACGGTGTTCGGCCCCTTCCATGTCGAGGACGCACCACGGATGGAGCAAGGCGATGACATCGCAGGCGGCGCGCCGGGCGAGCCGCTTGAGGTGGACGTGTGCGTGTGCGCGCTCAACGGAAACCCCATTCCGGATGCCGAGGTGGACGTGTGGCAGGCCGACGAGGAAGGGCTGTACGACGTGCAGGTTCCTGCGCTCGGCCCGCAGCGGCGCGCACGCGCAGTCATGCGGACCGACGCGGAAGGACGCCTGCGCTTTCGCAGCATCGTGCCAACGGCCTATCCGATTCCCACGGACGGCCCGGTGGGCCGCATGCTGGTCGCCACGGGCCGCCACCCTTGGCGCCCTGCGCACGTGCACTTCATGGTCAAGGCGCCGGGCTATCAGACGCTGATCACGCACGTGTTCCGCGACGACGACCCGTATCTGGACTCGGATGTCGTCTTCGGCGTGCGCAGCTCGTTGATGGCGAAGTTCGACAAGAAGGCGGTCCAGGGAACAAGGCGGCTGGACTTCCGCTTCGTGCTGGCGCCTCAGGAGGGCTGAGCATGCCGAAGACGGAACAGGGGTACTTTGCCGTGTGGGCGACCGACCGGCCCGGTGCGCTTGAGCGCCGCACGCGCGTGCGCGAAGAGCATCGGCAGCGACTGCGCCGTGCCGAAGGACTTGGCATCCGCGTGCTGCACGGCGGGCCGACGCTGTGCGCGCAGGACCAGCACATGAACGGGACGCTGCTGATCGTCGAGGCGGCAACGCTTGAGGCGGTCCGGCAGTTCATCGAAGGCGATCCCTACATGCGCGAAGGCGTCTACGAGAGCGTCCTCATCAGGCCTTGGATCTGGGGCCTGGGATGCCCCCCGGAATGACAGCGCGGCATGCGCTGCCGTCAGCGCCGCCCCGAACACAGCGCCAGCCACCGCTCCACGTCCGCGGCCGATGGCTTTCCGGCCACCCACATCGGGCCCGCGTGCGAACCCAGGAACGCCACGTAGAGCGTGAGGCCGCCCAGCCGCTGCGGGTTTGGCGCGTAGCGCAACGCCGGCGAGCCGGAAAAGGCCAACAGCCGGTCGGCATCGCGGTAGTGCTTGCCGGCCAGCAGGGCACGGTCCGCCTCGCCGGGTGCCGTGTCGGTCACCACCGCCACCAGCGAGGTGTCCGGGCGGCGCCGGCGGATCTCGCGTGCCATCTGCTCGATGATGTCGGGGCAATAGGTGCAGTACGTGGCCGTGAACACCACCACCGTCGGCTTCGTGGCCGCGCCCTGCAGCCGCTTCCAGGCCGGCGCGTCAAAGGCCTCAACGGCTGCCGGCGCGGCCTGCACGCCGGCACAGGCCAGCGGAAGCCCCACGCACAGCATCTGTACGAAGCGTCGAAGCATGGGTACGGCTCAGCCCACGGCCTGCAGTTGCGCCCGCATCCCGGGCGTGGTCCAGAGGCTGCCGTCGCGGTGCGCGATCAGCCCTTCGACACCGCCTTGCCGCAGCAGCGGCGGCGCGTCCCGGCCCAGCACCATGGCCGCGGTGCCGACGCCGTTGACGGCCTCCAGCGTCTCGCCCACCAGCGTCACGCCGTGCGGGCCCTGCGCGGGGTAACCCGTCTTCGGGTCCAGCACATGGTGGTAGTGGCGACCGTCGCGCACGAAGCAGCGCTCGTAGTCGCCGGACGAGGCCACGAAGCCCCGGCGCACCGGCAGCACGCCCAGCAGCCGTTCGGGCTGGCGCGGATCGCGCACGCCCACGCGCCAGGCCGGCGCCTGCGCGGGCGCCATCGCCACCACGTCGCCGCCACCGTTGATCAGCGCGGACTCCAGCCCCTGGGCGCGCAATACGTCCATGCCGGCCTGGAGGATATACAGCTTGGCAATACCGCCCAGGTCCAGCCGCATGCCGCGGCGGGGCAGATAAGCCGTGCCGGCCCGGGCATCCACTGCCAACTGCCTATATCCAACGGAGGATAGGCGGCTGGATATATAGGCCGGTTCCGGCATTTGCGGCGCTTGGGGATCGAAATGCCATTTCCCCACGCTGCCCACGGTAATGTCGAAGGCGCCGCCGCTGCGCCCGGAAATGGATCGGGCCATTTCCAGGACTGTCAATAGTTCCTTCGAAATAGGCACCGGCTGCAGCCCGGACGCCAGGCCGATCGCGCTGACGCGGCTGGTGGGCTCGTAGTGGCTCATCTCGGCCGCGAGCGCGGCCATGCGCGCGAAGGCGGCGTCCACGGCGGGGCGCAGCAGCGCGGCGTCCGCGGACAACACGGCGACGTCCACCTGCGTGCCCA
>JAEYPG010000436.1 GCA_023410975.1 Pseudomonadota bacterium | reverse complement strand
CCGTGGCCGCGCAGCAGCTCGGGCTCGAAGGGGAAGAGGCACAGCACGTGGTCGGTGCTGCGCGCCAGGCGCTTGGCACGGCCGCCGCGCCAAGCCCAGATCGACGGGCAGACGAAGTGCATGGTGCGGATGCCCGCAGCCTTCAGCCGCGCTTCCAGGCCGAGGTTGAAGTCGGGCGCATCGACCCCGATGAACAGGTCCGGCTTCTCCCGTAGCAGCCGCTTGGCCAGCGCGTCGCGGATGCCGGAAATCTCGCGGTAGTGGCGCAGCGCCTCGGCGTAGCCGTGCACGGCCAGCTTCTCGCTCGGCCACCAGGGCGTGAAGCCCTGCGCGGCCAGCTTCGGTCCGCCGATGCCGGTGGCCGACAACCCCGGCCAGCGCGCCTTGAGGCCGCCCAGGAGCAATGAAGCCAGGAGGTCGCCGGACGCTTCGCCGGCGACCATCGAGAAGCGAGGATCGCCTGCGATGGGTGCCATGGCGGTCAGCGCACGATGCCGCGCTTGGCGCGCTCCAGGAATTCGAGCATCAGCGCCAGGTCGGCATCGCCGTCGGCGTCGGTGCCGCCGCGCAGCGCCTCGATCTGCGTCCTGGCGTTCTCCAGCGTGAGGCCCTCGCGGTAGAGCAGCTTGTGCATCTGCTTGACCTGCGCGATGCGAGCCCGGCTGAAGCCGCGCCGGCGCAGCCCTTCGACGTTGAAGCCGCGCGCCTGCGCGGGATTGCCGTCGATCATCATGAACGGCGGCACGTCCTGCGACAGCGCGGTGGCGAAGCCGATCATCGCGTGCGCACCGATCTGCACGAACTGGTGCACGCCGGTGAGGCCGCCCACGATCACCCAGTCGCCCACGTGCACGTGGCCGGCAAGCGTCGCGTTGTTGGCCAGGATCGTCCGGTGGCCCAGCTGCACGTCGTGCGCGATGTGCACGTAGGCCATGATCCAGTTGTCGTCGCCCACGCGCGTGACGCCGGCGTCCTGCGCCGTGCCGCGGTTGAAGGTGCAGAACTCGCGGATGGTGTTGCGGTCGCCGATGTGCAGCTCGGTGGGCTCGCCGGCGTACTTCTTGTCCTGCGGCGCCGCGCCCAGCGAGCTGAACTGGAAGATCTGGTTGTCGCGGCCGATGCGGGTGCGGCCCTCGATCACGCAGTGCGGCCCGATGCGGGTACCCGCGCCGACCGCGACCTCGGGGCCGATGACCGTGTAGGCGCCGACGCTGACGTCCTCGGCCAGCTCGGCCGCCGGGTCCACGAGTGCAGTGGGATGGATCAGGGCCATGCGTGCGTCGTCAGCCGATCTTGCGGATGGTGCACATGAGCTGCGCCTCGGCGGCCAGCTCGCCGTCCACCAGCGCGCGCGCGCTGAACTTGGCGATCCCGGCCTTCATGCGCTCCAGCTTCACGTCCAGGTGCAACTGGTCGCCCGGCTCCACCGGGCGCTTGAAGCGCGCGCCGTCGATGCCGACGAAGTAGTACACCGTGTTCTCGTCGGGCTCGGTGTTGTCGGTGGCGAAGGCCAGCAAGGCCGAGGCCTGTGCCAGTGCTTCGAGGATCAGCACGCCCGGCATCACCGGCCGGTGCGGGAAATGGCCGACGAAATAGGGCTCGTTGATGGTGACGTTCTTGAGCGCCACGATGCGCTCGCCCTTTTCCACCTGCAACACCCGGTCCACGAGCAGGATCGGGTAGCGGTGGGGCAACTTCTTGAGAATCTGGTGGATGTCCATCATGTGATCTTTTTTTCGAGCGCCTTCAGGCGCTCGCGCAACGCATGCAGCTGGCGCAGCGTGGCTGCGTTCTTTTCCCAACTCGCATTGTCGTCGAAGGGGAAGGAGCCGCTGTAGTGGCCGGGCTGGCGTATCGAGCGGCTCACGAACGTGCAGGCCGAGACATGCACGTGGTCCACGATCTCGATGTGGCCGATGATGTTGGCCGAACCGCCAATGGTGCAGTGGCGTCCTATGCGCGTGCTGCCGGCAATGCCCGCGCAGCCCGCGATGGCGGTGTACGCGCCGATGTGCACGTTGTGGGCAACCTGGATCAGGTTGTCGAGCTTCACACCCTCTTCGATGACGGTGTCGCCCAGGGCGCCGCGGTCGATGCAGGTGTTGGCGCCGATCTCCACGTCGTCGCCGATGCGCACGGCGCCAAGCTGCTCGATCTTCTCCCAGCGCCCCTGGTTCGGCGCGAAGCCGAAGCCGTCGGCGCCGATGACCGCGCCGCCGTGCACGATGCAGCGCTGCCCCAGCGTGCAGCGCTCGCCCAGCACCACGCGCGAGGCCAGGCGCGAATGCGCGCCAACGCGCGCGCCGCGGCCCACGCAGCTCTGCGCGCCCACCACGGCACCGGCCTCCACCACCGCACCGGCACCGACGAAGGCCAGGGCCTCGATGCGGGCCGAGGGGTCGATGCGCGCGCCCTCCTCCACCACCGCGGACGGATGCACTCCGGCGGGAAGCCGCGGGCGCGCGTGGGCGGCCCACCACTGCGTCAGCCGCGCGAAGTAGAGGTACGGATCGGGCGTGACCAGCGCGGCGCCGCGCGCGACGGCTTCGTCGCGCAGCGCGGGTGCCACGATGACGCAGCCAGCCTGCGTGCTGCCGAGCTGGCTGCGGTAGCGCGGGTTGGAGAGGAAGCTGATGTCCGAGGGCCCGGCAGACTCCAGCGGCGCGATGGCGGCGATGCGCACCGAGGCGTCGCCCACCAACTCGCCGCCGAGGGCGGCCACGATGTCCGAAAGCGCGACGCTCATCGTTGCAGGCTCACTCATGGAACAAAGGCTGCGGCCGCCCGAGGGCGGCCGCGAGGCAGTAGATGCGGCACGCCCGCCAGGGCGGCCGCGACGGCATCACTTGCCGGCGTTGAGCGCGTCGATCACCTTCTTGGTGATGTCCACGCGCGGACCGGCAAACACGACCTCCTGCAGGATCAGGTCGTACTTCTCCTGGTCGAAGATCTGCTTGATCACCTTGTTGGCGCGCTCGACCACCGAGGCCAGCTCCTCGTTTTTGCGCTGGTTGAGGTCTTCCTGGAACTCGCGACGGCGGCGCTGGAAGTCGCGGTCCTGCTCGACCAGGTCGCGCTGGCGGCGCGTGCGCTCGGCCTCGGCCAGGGTCGGCGCGTCTTTCTCCAGCTTGTCCGAGGCAGCCTTCAGGCGTGCCGCCATGTCGGCGAGGTCCTTCTCGCGCTTGCCGAACTCCGCTTCCAGCTTGCTCTGTGCGGCCTTGGCCGGCGTGGCTTCGCGCAGCACGCGCTCGCTGTTGACGTAGCCGATCTTCAGCTCCTGGGCCTGCGCGCCAGCACCGGCAGCCGCCAGCGCCGCGGCGAAGACCAGCGACTTCCATCCACCCATGTTCATCAAAACGCAGTCCCGATCTGGAATTGGAAACGTTGAATTCTATCTGCCGGCTGCTTGCGCACCGGCGTGCCCACGCTGAGCTTGAGCGGACCCACTGGCGAGATCCAGCTCAGGCCGATGCCGGCGGACACGCGCAGGTCGTCGAGCTGCATCTTTTCAGACTCGTACCAGACGTTGCCAGCGTCCATGAAGCCGAACAGGCGCAGCGTCTTGTCGTTGCCCGAGCCCGGCACGGGCACGTAGAGCTCGGCGTTGAGGTTGAGCTTGCGGTTGCCGCCGAGGTAGGCGCCGGTAGGGTCCACCAGGCCCAGCGAGCCCTGGTCGAAGCCGCGCACCGAACCCAGGCCGCCGCCGTAGAAGTGCTTGAACACCGGGTACGGCCGGCCACCCAGCCCCTTGCCGTAGCCCAGCTCGGCATTGAGGCCCAGCGTGAAGCGCGGCCCCAGCGCGATGTACTGCTGCACCTGGAAGTTGGTGCGCAGGTAGCGCGCATCGCCTCCGGCGGAGAGCTCGGCATTGATGCGCTGGTAGCGCCCGCGCGTAGGCACCAGGGCACTGTCGCGCTGGTCGCGTGCCCAGCCCAGCGTCAGCGGCAGCGACAGGGCGGTGTCGCCGAAGCTGTTGCGGTAGTCGCTGTAGGCCTTGGGCAGTGCGCTGCCCTGGATCTCCGTGCGCTCGACGCCGACGCCGAAGAACACCGTGTCGTACTCGGAGAAAGGCACCCCGAAGCGGATCGCGGCGCCGGGCGTGATGAGCTTGTAGTCCTCGCCCTGGCTGTTGATCGGGCGGCTGGTGCGGTAGTACAGGTCCACCGCGCGCGAGATGCCGTCGATGGTGAAGTACGGATCGACGGTGGAAAGCACCAGTTGCCGGTTGTAGCGGCTGGTGTTGACCTCCACGCCCAGGTAATTGCCGCTGCCGAACACGTTCTCCTGGCGGATCGAGCCGGAGAGCGTGAGCTTCTCGGCGCTGGAGAAGCCCGCGCCCAGCATCAGGTTGCCGGTGGGCTTCTCCGTCACGTTGACGGTCAGGTCCACCTGGTCCAGCGCGCCGGGCACCTCCTCGGTGTCCACCGCCACGTCCTTGAAGTAGCCCAGGCGGTCCACGCGGTCGCGCGAGAGCTTGATGCGCTGGCCGTCGTACCAGGACGACTCGAACTGGCGGAACTCGCGCCGGATCACTTCGTCGCGCGTGCGCGTGTTGCCCGCGACGTTGATGCGGCGCACGTACACGCGGCGCTGCGGGTCGGCCGCCAGCACCAGCGACACCTGGCCGTTGGCGCGGTCGATCTCGGGACGCGACTCCACGCGCGCGAAGGCGTAGCCGTAGAAGCCGAAGCGCTCGGTGAACAGGCGCACCGTCTCGGCCACGTCCTCGCTGCGGTAGGGCTCGCCGGGCTTGACCTTGACCAGCGAGCGGAACTCGTCTTCCTTGCCCAGCAGGTCGCCCTCCAGCTTCACGCCGGTGACGGTGTAGGGCTGGCCCTCACGGACGGAGATCGTGATCGAGATCTCCTGCTTGTCCGGCGAAATCGTGACCTGCGTGGACTCGACGTTGAATTCCAGGTAGCCACGGTTGGTGTAGTAGGCGCGCAGCGTCTCCAGGTCGGCGTTGAGCTTGGCGCGCGAGTAGCGGTCGGTCTTGGTGTACCAGGTCAGCCAGCCGCCGGTGGTCTGCTCCAGCAGGCCCAGCAGCGTGCGTTCGGAGAAGGCCTTGGCGCCGACGATGCGGATGTCCTTGATGCGCGCCGTCTCGCCCTCGACGATGGTGAAAGTGACGTTGACGCGGTTGCGCTCCTGCGGCGTGATGGTCGTGACGACCTCGGCACCGTAGAGGCTGCGCGAGAGGTACTGGCGCTTGATCTCCTGCTCGGCGCGGTCCACCGTGGCGCGGTCGAAGGGCAGGCCCTCGCCGATGCCCGCGGACTTCAGCGACTTCAGCAGCGTGTCCTGGTCGAACTCCTTGAGGCCCACGAAGTTGACGTTGGCGATGATGGAGCGCTCATCGACCACCACCACCACCACCTCGCCCTCGACCTCCAGCCGCACGTCGCGGAACAGGCCCGTGGCGAAGAGAGCGCGCAGGGCCGCAGAGCCCTTCTCGTCGGTATAGGTGTCGCCGATACGGAAGGGCAGCGCCGCGAACACGGTACCGGGATCGGTGCGCTGCAGACCTTCAATGCGGATGTCCTTCAGCACGAAGGGCTCGGCCGCCGTCGCGGGCAAGGCGCAGGCAGCGGCCACCACCGCCACGCTGGCCGCCACAGGGCGCAGCGGGCTCACAGAACAGGGAAACAGCATCGAAAGCGCGCGTCAGTGCTGACCCAGAAGGCGGGCCAGATCGTTGGACAGGGCGAGGGTCATCAGCAGCAGAAGAATCAGCGCGCCACCGCGCTGCAGCCACTTGAGCCAAAGCTCCGAGACCGGGCGTCCGGTCAAACCCTCAAAAAGATAATACATGAGGTGTCCGCCATCGAGCATCGGCAGCGGCAGCAGGTTCAGCACGCCCAGGCTCACGCTCACCAGCGCCAGGAAGCCCAGGTAGTACGACAGCCCTTGGTGCACGGACTGCCCCGCATAGTCGGCGATGGTCAGCGGGCCGGAGAGGTTCTTGAGCGAGGCCTCGCCCACGAGCATGCGTCCCATCATCTGCAGCGTCAGCGCCGACACCTCCCAGGTGCGCTGCGCTCCCTGCACCAGCCCTTCCACGGGGCCGCGGCGCACCAGCACCGTCTCGGCCGGACGGCCGACATAGGCATCGATGCGGCCGATGGCGCGCGGGCCCTCGCCGTGCAGCCGCGGCTGCACCGTGAGCTCCAGCGTCTGGCCGCGGCGCTCGACCTGCCAGTGCATGGGCTGCGGCTCGCCATTGCGCACGCTGGCGGCGATGCGCTCGCGCAGGCTGCCGGCATCCATCACCGGCACGTTGTCCACGCGCAGCACCCGGTCGCCGGCACGCAGCCCGGCGCGCTCGGCCGGGCCGTCGCGCTTGATCTCTCCCAGCACCGGCTCGCTGTAGGGTGCGCCCAGGCCGATGCGCTGCATCAGGGCGGGCTCGACCTCCTGGCCCGCCACGCTCTGCAGGTCCAGCACGAGGTTGTGCGTGCCCTGCCCTTGCGCGTTGCTCACCATGAGCTGCAGCCGCTCGCCGCCCACTGCCGCCTGCGTGACGTGCCAGCGCAGATCGGCGATGGATTCCACGTCCTGCCACTCGGTGCCGTCGCGCGAGACGGCGCGCACCCAGTCGCCCGCGCGCATGCCGGCGTGCTCGGACAGGCTGCCCGCCACCGGTGCGCCCAGGACGGGCCGCAGCTCCTGCGTGCCCAGCCAGCTGGCCGCCGCGTACAGCAACACCGCCAGCAGCAGGTTGGCCGCCGGGCCGGCCGCGACGACAGCCGCGCGCTGCCACAGCGGCTTGTTGTTGAAAGCCTGATCGCGCTCGTGCGCCCCCACCGGCGTCTCGCGCTCGTCGAGCATGCGCACGTAGCCGCCCAGCGGCAGCAGGGAGACGACGAACTCGGTGTCACCCTTCTGGCGCCGCCACAGCACCTTGCCGAAGCCCACCGAGAAGCGCAGCACCTTGACGCCGCAGGCGCGCGCCACGCGGTAGTGCCCGTACTCGTGCACCACCACCAGCACGCCCAGCGTGAGCAGGAAGGCCAGCAGCGTGCTCATCTCGCCAACCCCTTCACGAACTGCCGGGCCTGGGCACGCGCGCGCTCGTCCAGCGCCAGCAGGTCCTGCAGCGCCGCCTGCGCGGGCAGTTGCGGCTGCACCCGCTCGATGGTGGCGGCGTTGACGCGGTGGATGTCGGTGAAGCCGATGCGGCCGTCCAGGAAGGCGGCCACGCCCTCCTCGTTGGCGGCGTTGAGCACCGCCGTGCTGCCCTCGGGTCCGCGCAGCGCGTCGAAGGCCAGCTGCAGCCCGGGGAAGCGCTCGGGATCCGGCGGCTCGAAGGTCAGTGCCGACAGCCGGGTGAAGTCCAGCAGCTCGGCGCCGGACTCGATGCGCTGAGGATGCGCCAGCCCCACGGCGATGGGCACGCGCATGTCGGGCGTGCCCAGCTGCGCCAGTACCGAGCGGTCGCGGCACACGACCATCGAGTGGACGATGCTCTGAGGATGGATGACGACGCGGATCTGCTCGGGCTGCAGCTCGAACAGCCAGCGCGCCTCGATCACCTCCAGCGCCTTGTTCATCATGGTGGCCGAGTCCACCGAGATCTTGCGGCCCATGACCCAGTTCGGATGCGCGCAGGCCTCCTGCGGCGTCACGGCCGTGAGCGAGGCCGGGTCACGCTGGCGGAAGGGGCCACCCGAGGCGGTGAGGATGATGTGGTCGATGCGCGCGGCCCAGGCGCCGCGATCGTCGGGCAGGCACTGGAAGATGGCGGAGTGCTCGCTGTCGATGGGCAACAGCGTGGCGCCGCCGGCGTGCACAGCGTCCATGAACAGTTGCCCGCCCACCACCAGCGCCTCCTTGTTGGCCAGCAGCAGCCGCTTGCCCGCGCGCGCCGCGGCCAGGTACGGCGCCAGGCCGGCGGCGCCGACGATGGCGGCCATCACCGCGTCCACCTCCGGATGCGCCGCCAGCTCGCACAGCGCCTCGGGACCGCTCATCACCTCGGTGGCACAGCCGCCGTCGCGCAGCAGCGCGCGCAGGCGCTGCGCGCCGGCCTCGTCGGCCACCGCGGCGAAACGCGGCCGCCATTGCAGGCACTGGGCCGCCAGCTCCTCGATGCGCTGGTGCGCGCTGAGCGCGAACACCTCGTAGCGCTCGGGGTGGCGTGCCACCACGTCCAGCGTGCTGGTGCCGATGGAGCCGGTGGCGCCCAGGATCGTGAGCCGCTGCTTGCTGCAAGTCATGACGATGGATCTCGAAGAGGCCCGCGCGCGAAGGGGTGCGGCTGCGGGCGGGGTGTCAGAGCGCGGACAGCGCCAGCGCGATGGGGAACACCGGCAGCAATGCGTCGATGCGGTCGAGCACGCCGCCATGGCCCGGCAGCAGCGTGCTGCTGTCCTTGGCGCCGGCCGCGCGCTTGACGAGGGACTCGAACAGGTCGCCCACCACGCTCATGCCCACCAGCAGCAGCACACCCGCCACCAGCAGCACCGGTCCGTGCGCCGCCATGAGGCGGCCGTAGAGGCTGGAGCCATGCCCGTCCAGCGACAGCCACAGCAGCGCCAGCACCAGCACGCCCACCAAGCCGCTGATGGCGCCCTCCCAGCTCTTGCCGGGGCTGATGGTGAGTGCCAGCTTGCGCCGCCCAAAGCGCCGTCCGCCGAAGTAGGCCGCGATGTCGGCCATCCACACCAGGCAGAAGACGGAAAGTATGAAATTCAGGCCCAGTGCGCGCGCCTGTGCCAGGGCCAGCCAGCCCAGCCACAGCAGCAGCAGGCCCAGCGCCATGCGCAGCCCGCGCGGCAGGCGGGGCCAGCCTGCCACGCCGGCGCGCAGCGCCAGCACGCCGCCCAGCACCCAGGCCACGGCCGCCAGGCCCCAGGCCGGCGTGGGCGGCTGCTGCGTCCAGCCCGCGGCCAGCGCGCCGGCACAGGCTGCGGCCAGCACGACGCCCAGGGCGACGGCAACGCCGGAAGCCGCGCCGTTGAGGCGCATCCATTCCCAGCCGGCCGCGCCGATGAAGGCCAGCGTCAGCAGCGCGAACCAGCGCGCATCGGGCGCCAGCAGCGCCGGGATCAGCAGGCCCAGCAGGACCAGCGCCGTGATCACGCGCTGCTTGAGCATGGAAAGCTCCTCAGGCGCGCAGCGCCTGCGGTTGGGCGTCGGGCACGCCGCCGAAGCGGCGCTCGCGTGAGGCGTAGTCGCGCAGCGCAGCGTCGAGCTGCGCCTCGCCGAACTCGGGCCAGAGGCAGTCGCTGAACACCAGCTCGGAGTACGCCACCTGCCACAGCAGGAAGTTGCTGATGCGCACCTCGCCGCCGGTGCGGATGAACAGGTCGGGATCGGGCGCGTGGCCCATGGCCATGAGCTGGCTCAGCCGCTCCTCGTCCAGCTCCTCGGGGCGCAGCCCCTGCGCCAGGGCACGCTGGCACGCCTGCACGATGTCCCAGCGGCCGCCGTAGTTGAAGGCCACCGACAGCGTGATGCGGGTGTTGTGTGCGGTGGCGTTCTCGGCCTGCTGCCAGGCCGCGCGCACGCGCTCGGAGACGGCGGCGCGGTCGCCGATGATGCGGATGCGCACGCCCTCCTTCTCCAGCTTGGTGAGGTACTTGGAAACCGCCACCAGCACCAGGCTCATGAGCCCGGAAACCTCGTCGGTGGGCCGCTTCCAGTTCTCGGAGGAGAAGGCGAAGACCGTGAGGTATTCGATGCCACGGTCGGCGCAGGCCTGCACCGTGCGCACCAGCGCGTCCACGCCGTGCTTGTGGCCGAAGATGCGCGGCATGAAACGCCGCTTGGCCCAGCGGCCGTTGCCATCCATCACGATGGCCACGTGGCGCGGAATGCGCTGGCCTTGCTCCACGGACGGGTGCTGCATCAGAAGAACACGCCGTGCCGCGGTCAGACCGCGAGGATCTCGGCTTCCTTGGCCGCGACCAGCTTGTCGATCTCGGCCACGGTGCGGTCGGTGAGCTTCTGCATCTCGTCGAGGCTGCGGCGCTCCTCGTCCTCGGTGATGGCCTTGTCCTTGAGCAGCTTCTTGGCGTGCTCGTTGGCGTCGCGGCGCAGGTTGCGCACGGCCACCTTGGCGTCCTCGCCGGCGTGGCGCACGACCTTGGTGAGCTCCTTGCGGCGCTCCTCGGTCAGCGCCGGCATCGGCACGCGCAGCAGGTCACCCTGCGCGGCGGGGTTCAGGCCGAGGTCCGACTCGCGGATGGCCTTCTCGATCTTGGGGCCCATGCCCTTTTCCCACGGCTGCACGCTGATGGTGCGCGCATCGAGCAGGCTCACGTTGGCCACCTGGCTCAGCGGCACCATCGAGCCGTAGTACTCCACGTGCACCTGGTCCAGCAGCCCGGGGTGGGCGCGGCCGGTGCGTACCTTCTGCAGCTCCTGCTTGAAGGCCTCGATGGTCCTGCCCATCTTCTGTTCGGCCGTCTTGCGGATGTCGGCAATGCTCATCGATAGCTCCTCTTACACATGCACCAGCGTGCCCTCGTCCTCGCCCATGACCACGCGCTTGAGCGCGCCGGGCTTGAAGATCGAGAACACCTTGATCGGCAGCTTCTGGTCGCGGCACAGCGCAAAGGCGGTGGCATCGAGCACCTGCAGGTTGCGCGCGATGGCCTCGTCGAAGCTGATGCGCGCGTAGCGCGTCGCGTCGGGGTCCTTCTTCGGGTCGGCGCTGTAGACGCCATCGACCTTGGTGGCCTTGAGCATCACCTCGGCGCCGATCTCGGCGCCGCGCAGCGCAGCGGCGGTGTCGGTGGTGAAGAAGGGGTTGCCGGTGCCCGCCGCGAACACCACGACCTTGCCCTCCTCCAGGTACTGCAGCGCCTTGGGCCGCACGTAGGGCTCCACCACCTGCTCGATGTTGATGGCCGACATCACCCGGGCGGTCATGCCCTCCTGGCGCATCGTGTCGGCCAGGGCCAGCGAGTTCATGACGGTGGCGAGCATGCCCATGTAGTCGGCCGTGGCACGGTCCATGCCCACGGAGCCGCCGGCCACGCCGCGGAAGATGTTGCCCCCGCCGATGACCACGGCCACTTCGCAGCCCAGCTGCGTCACCTCCTGGATCTCGCGCACCATGCGCACGATGGTGGCGCGATTGATGCCATAGGCATCGTCGCCCATCAGGGCCTCGCCCGAAAGTTTCAGCAGGATGCGCTTGTAGGCCGGCATGCGGCGCTTCTCCCTGAAGAAGTGAGAGTGGGTAAGTCTAAGGGGCCGCCCACGGCGGCCCCGTGCCCTGCATCAACGCACGCAGGGCCTGCCAGGCTTACTGGCCCTTGGCGGCGGCGACCTGCGCGGCCACTTCGGCGGCGAAGTCGTCGGTCTTCTTCTCGATGCCTTCGCCGACCACGTACAGCGTGAAGCCCTTCACGGTGGTCTGCTTTTCCTTGAGCATCGCGCCCACGGTCTGCTTGCCGTCGGCGGCCTTGACGAAGACCTGGTCCAGCAGCGAGACCTCCTTGAGGAACTTCTGCACCGAGCCCTCGACCATCTTGGCCACGATCTCGGCCGGCTTGCCGCTCTCGGCAGCCTTCTCGGCGGCGATCTTGCGCTCCTTCTCCACCACCTCGGCGGGCACCTCGGCGCCGGACAGCGCCGCAGGCTTCATGGCCGCCACGTGCATGGCCACGTCCTTGGCCGCCACGTCGTCGCCCTCGAACTCCACGATCACGCCGATGCGCGTGCCATGCAGGTACGAAGCCAGCTTGCCGCCGCCCTCATAGCGCTTGAAGCGGCGGATGGACATGTTCTCGCCGATCTTGCCGATCAGGCCCTTGCGCACGTCTTCCACTGTGGGGCCGAAGCCGTCCTGCTCCAGCGGCAGCGCGCCGATGGCTTCCACGTTGGCCGGGTTGTGCTGGGCGATCAGGCCGGCAATGCTCTTGGCCAGGGCCAGGAACGAGTCATTCTTGGTGACGAAGTCGGTCTCGCAGTTGACTTCGACCAGCGCGCCGGTCGTGCCGTTGACGGCAGCGGCCACGACACCCTCGGCGGTGATGCGCGAGGCGGCCTTGCCGGCCTTGTTGCCGAGCTTGACGCGCAGGATCTCCTCAGCGCGGTCCAGGTCACCGTCGGCCTCCGTCAGCGCCTTCTTGCACTCCATCATCGGCGCGTCGGTCTTGGCGCGCAGCGAGGCGACCATGCTTGCGGTAATTGCGGGCATATGAATCTCCGTTGATTGTGAAAAGGGGGCTGTAAGCAGCCCCCTTCGTCAGGCCGGTCGCATCCGGCGCGTGACGGATCAGGCCTCGGCCTGGACCTCGACGAATTCGTCGCCGCCGCCGGACACGGCCTGCACCAGGTCGTTGGTGGCGTTGGCCTTGCCTTCCAGCACGGCGTCAGCCACGGCGCGCGCGTACAGCGCCACGGCCTTGGCGGAGTCGTCGTTGCCCGGGATCACGTAGTCGATGTCTTCGGGAGAGTGGTTGGTGTCCACCACGCCCACCACCGGAATGCCCAGCTTCTTGGCTTCGGCCACGGCGATCTTGTGGTAGCCCACGTCGATCACGAACAGGGCGTCGGGCAGCGCGGTCAGGTCGCCGATGCCGCCGATGTCCTTTTCCAGCTTGGCGATCTCGCGCTGGAACATCAGCGCTTCCTTCTTGATCGAGGGCTGGGTGCCGGCCTCGACCTGGGCCTGCATGTCCTTGAGCTTCTTCAGCGAGCCCTTGACGGTCTTGAAGTTGGTCAGCATGCCGCCGAGCCAGCGCTGGTCGACGTAGGGCATGCCGCAACGCTGGGCTTCCATGGCGACCAGGTCACGGGCCTGGCGCTTGGTGCCCACCATCAGGATGGAGCCGCGCTTGGAAGCCAGCTGGCGAACGAACTTCATCGCTTCCTCGAACAGCGGCTGCGTCTTCTCGAGGTTGATGATGTGAATCTTGTTGCGATGGCCGTAGATGTACGGGGCCATCTTGGGGTTCCAGAAGCGCGTCTGGTGCCCGAAGTGGACACCGGCTTCCAGCATTTCACGCATGCTGACGGACATGGAAAAGCTCCAAAAGGTTGGGTCTTGAGGCCGGCGTGAATCCCTGCGTTTGCACCCGGGAAGAGTGCAGGAGGGACACCTTGGGAGTCGCCGGCATCGCGAGTCACGTTTTTCGCCGCGCGCCAAGCACCATGCCTGGCTGGGGAAAAACCCGAAGATTGTAGCACCTGTGCGAAGCGCGCTCCCGACGTTGCCCCCCTGCACCGCTTGGGCTAGCCTGCGCCGCGCCATGCAGCCGATCACTCTTCCCTCCCACGACCTCCCTCTGCACGACCTGCCCGCCACGCGGCGCCTGGAGCAGCGCGCGCTGGCCGCCGTGCCGCCGGGCACGCTGGTGGCC
>JAEYPG010000296.1 GCA_023410975.1 Pseudomonadota bacterium | reverse complement strand
GTCGTCAGTGAAAGTTCACCGTTCGCCCTGAGCTTGTCGAAGGGCCTGTTGGCCGGTTGTGCCAGGGGCTTCGACAAGCTCAGCCCGAACGGGTTTTCTTTCAGTACCAATGAAGAACTGGAATGAGATCGAATCCGGCCCGAGCCAGGGCCCGTTACCGTGGCCCGCGCCGCCCGCCAGGGGCCGCAGCTGCCCCTCAAGGCCTCACTTGACCGGAGGCAGCCAGTTGATGTTCTCGCGGAAGCCCTCGCCGCCGTCGTTGCAGACCAGCCGCCGCAAGGGCTTGCCGTTGCGCAGGATCAGCACGCCATCCTCGACTTCCGGCGTGCGCTCCGGCCCCTCGCTGCGGCCGACCTGGCTGTAGACGCTGTACCGGTACTCGCCGCGCTGGAACGACACCGAGGTCGAGCCGCCGCCGAAGCGCACGGCATCCGAGCGCATGAAGCTCGGGCCGCCGGCGTGGCCGCTTTCCGGAAACACCAGCTCCGGCCGGCTCGGAGCGCCAAAACGGTAAACCAGCGCCTTTTCTCCGGCGACGGGACGGCACAGCGAGACGATTTTCTTGCCCACGTGGCAGGAAAACACGACGGTTTCGTCCGTCCCGCACAGCGTGTCTTCAGCCGCCGTGGCCGCGCCGGCCACCATCATCACGGCAGCGGACAAGGCGGTCGCCAGGGAAAACAGACGCAATTGCCTCACATCACCGCCTTGATTCGAGCCAGCCGCGCCTTGCGGTCAGCCAAGCCAATATCACCCCCATTGATGAGCTGGGTAACCTCGACCACGTTGTCGGCGTCTGCGGCAGCATTGAGGGAAAGGGAGTCCCAAAAGTAGAAAGCCGACTCCACGCCATAGTCGATGATGTCGACCAACAACTCCGGCCTTTCGACAAAATCTTGCGGGTCATCGGGATTGCGCGCGTTGTGCGAATCCGTGAAGCCCTTGTAATTGGTCTTGCCCGTCAGCTGGATCATGCCCCGGCCGCGATACCTGAAACCTTCGCCTGAGGCTTCGTCACCGTTGCCGAGGCGGTTCGCATAAACGTAGCTCAGCAGGTTCTTGGAATTGTGGGCGTACTTCGCCTGCTCGGTCCAGAGCTTTTCCCGCAGCTGGCCCAGCTTGCAATCGTCCCGGCCAGCGTCGTAATTCCTGGAGCCCCCTCTGCAGCCGAATATCTGACGCATGCGCTCGGCGCTGTAATTTCCGCTCTCCTCCACCATTTTCAGACCGCTCTCATGGGCGATCTGCGCCAGGAAATGAGCGACCCGGAGCCGGGTATTGACCTTGTAGGCTGCGGCATACTTGTTCATGCCGCCCAGAATGGATTGGCAATACTGGACGGCATTTCCCGGCTCGGCAGCTTTCAAAATAGCTACGGTGATCATGCGGAGTTCCTCCGGCCACAGGAAGTCTGTGGAAACGCCATGGTCTGCCACGGCGGCCGGGGATGAAACACCAGATCGGACGCCGGCCGCCAGCGGGTTACCTAAGTCACCGCTTCGGGCCTCTCGGACGCATCGCCGCCTGCCGGCTGCAGGAGCGCCGAGCACGCGCCGGGGAGGAAGGCCGCTGGCGGGCCGGGTCGCTGCTGCCATGGCCGGACCGGAAGCAAGCGGGCCTCCTGCCGGCTCGCCTGGGCGGGCGCTCCTGCACCCGCCGCAGCGGCATGGCTTCAGGCGCAGGCCGCCCGCAGCGCCCGCGTCACCTTCGAGCCCGGCTCGCGCCCCAGCACGCCGCTGATCCAGGCCGAGGTTTCGGCCAGCCGCTGCAGGTCCACGCCGGTGTCGGCGCCCAGGCCCTGCAGCAGGTAGGCCACATCCTCCGTCGCCACGTTGCCCGAGGCGCCCTTGGCGTAGGGGCAGCCGCCCAGGCCGGAGACCGAGGCGTCGAAGACGCGCAGCCCCAGCGCGTAGGAGGCCGCCACGTTGGCCACCGCCATGCCCCAGGTGTCGTGGTAGTGGCCGGCGAGCTGGGCCACCGGCACGCGCGCGGCCACCGCCTCCAGCATCGCCGTGACGCTGGCCGGGGTGCCGGTGCCGATGGTGTCGCCCAGCGACACCTCATAGCAGCCCATGCCGTGCAGCCGCGCCGCCACCTCCGCCACCCGCACCGGCGCCACCGGCCCCTCGTAGGGACAGGCCACCACGCAGGAGACGTAGCCGCGTACCCTCACGCCCGCTGCGCGCGCGGCCTCCATCACCGGCTCGAAGCGCAGCAGCGACTCGGCGATCGAGCAGTTGATGTTTTTCTGCGAAAAGCTCTCGGACGCCGCCGCGAACACCGCCACCTCGGCCGCGCCCGACTCCACCGCCGCCTCCAGCCCCTTGAGGTTGGGCACCAGCACGGGGTAGTTCACGCCCGGGCGGCGCGGCAGGCGGCGCATGAGGTCGGCGTGGTCCGCCATCTGCGGCACCCACTTCGGCGACACGAAGGCCGTGGCCTCGATGTCGCGCAGGCCGGCGTCGGCCAGCCGCGCGATCAGCTCCAGCTTCACGTCCGTGGGCACGGGCTGCTTCTCGTTCTGCAGCCCGTCGCGCGGGCCGACCTCGACGATGCGCACATGGTTGTCGCTCATGACGGC
>JAEYPG010000275.1 GCA_023410975.1 Pseudomonadota bacterium | reverse complement strand
GTGACCATCGGGCTCTACGGCCTGATCTTCGAGTTCGCTAGCCCCGGCTTCGTGCTGCCGGGCGTGGTCGGCGGCGTGGCGCTGCTGCTGGGCCTGTACGGGCTGCAGATGCTGCCCATCAACCACGCGGGGCTGGCACTGGTCCTGCTCGGCCTGGCCTTCCTCGTGGCGGAGGTCTTCATGCCGAGCTTCGGCGTGCTGGGGCTGGGCGGCATCGCGGCCTTCGCGTTCGGCGCGGCGCTGCTGATCGACAGCGACGCGCCGGGCCTGGGCATTCCGTGGTCCGTCATCGCGGCGCTGTGCCTCACCTCGGCGGCTTTCGTCTTCGGCGTCGTGGCCCTGGCCCTGCGCGCGCGGCGCCGGCCGGTGGTCAGCGGCGCGGCGACGCTGATCGGCGCCCGTGGCGAGCTGATCGAACATGACGACGGCGACACCGGCTGGGCCCGCGTGGCCGGCACCCCATGGCGGGTGCGGGGCGTGGCCGGCCTGCAGCCGGGGCAGTCCGTGCACGTGGTCGGCGTGCAGGGCCTGACGCTGCTCGTGCGCGTCGACCAGGCCGCGGCCCCGCCGCTGAAGGAGCCTTCATGAGCGCTGCATGGGACATCGGCTTGACGACGCTGCTGCTCTTCGCGCTGCTGGCGCTGCTGGCCAGTGCGCTGCGCATCCTGCGGGAGTACGAACGCGGGGTGGTGTTCCAGCTCGGCCGCTTCTGGCGCGTGAAGGGGCCGGGGCTGGTGATCCTGATTCCCGGCATCCAGCAGATGGTCAAGGTGGACTTGCGCGTGCTCGTGATCGACGTGCCGGCGCAGGACGTCATCACGCGCGACAACGTCTCGGTCAAGGTCAACGCGGTGCTGTACTTCCGCGTCGTCGATCCGCAGCGGGCGATCATCGAGGTGGAGAACTTCCTGGGCGCCACCAGCCAGCTGGCGCAGACCACGCTGCGCGCCGTGCTGGGCAAGCACGAGCTCGACGAGCTGCTGTCCGAGCGCGAGCGGCTGAACCTGGACATCCAGAAGATCCTGGACAGCCAGACCGACAGCTGGGGCATCAAGGTCACCAACGTCGAGATCAAGCACGTGGACCTAAGCGAATCGATGGTGCGCGCCATCGCGCGCCAGGCCGAGGCCGAGCGCGAGCGGCGCGCCAAGGTGATCCACGCGGAGGGCGAGCTGCAGGCCTCGCAGCAGCTGGCCCAGGCGGCCGAGATCCTCGGCCGGCAGCCGCAGGCGCTGCAGCTGCGCTACCTGGAAACGCTGACCGTCATCGCCGCCGACAAGAACTCGACCATCGTCTTCCCGCTGCCGGTGGACATCCTGGGGCCGCTGGTGGAGGTGCTGCGGCGCCACGGCGGGCACCACGACGCCGGCTGACTCCGGCGCCGGCTCGCGACACCCGTGTTGCTGCGTCAGCGCAGCCGTTCAGGCGACAAGGCCCGCGTTTCCACCCCCTGCGCCAGCAATCTCTCGTCCAAGCCCTCGCCCAGCAGCAGGTTGCGAGCGAGCAGCGCCGCCCCGGGCGCGCTCTGGATGCCGTAGCCGCCCTGCGCGGCCAGCCAGAAGAAGCCTTCGCACTGGGTGTCCCAGCCGATCACCATGTCGCCGTCGGCCACGAAGGAGCGCAGCCCGGCCCAGGTCCGGCCTGGGCGCCGGATGGTCATCGTCGTGGCCTGCTCGATGCGGTAGATGCCCATGGCCACGTCCAGCTCCTCCGGCACCACGTCGTGCGGCGCCACCGGGTCGGCGTTGGCCGGCGAGCCCAGCAGTTGGCCGGCATCGGGCTTGAAGTAGTAGCTCTCGTCGATGCCCACCACCGCCGGCCAGCGGCTGGCGTCCACGCCCTCGGGCGGCAGGAAGGTGAAGGCGCTGCGGCGACGCGGCTCCAGCCCGATCGGCCGCACGCCGGCCAGCTTCGCCACCTCGTCGGCCCACGCGCCCGCCGCGTTGACGACGTTCCGTGCCTGCACCGTCTCCCCGTCGGCCAGGCGCAGCGTCCACACGCCGCCGCTGCGCGCCAGCGCCACCACCTCGGCGTGGTTGCGCACCTGGCCGCCGTGCTGGCGCAGCCCGCGCAGGCAGCCCTGGTGCAGCGCGTGCACGTCGATGTCGCTGGCGCTGTCCTCGGCCAGCCCTGCGCCGGTGGCTTCCGGGCGCAGGCAGGGCACCACGGCCAGCATCTCGTCGCGGCTCACCCGGCGCACGCCACCGCCGCGCTCGGAGAGGTCGCGCCAGGCGGCCTCCAGCAGCTCGCCCTGGTCGGGCTGGGCCACGTGCAGCACGCCGCGCGGCGACAGCAGCGGCTCGGCCCCGAACAGCGCCGGTGGTGCGTCGAAGAAGGCCCGGCTGGCGCGCGTGAGGGCGCGGATCGCGGGCGTGCCGTAGCTCTCCATGTACAGCGCCGCGGAGCGGCCCGTGGTGTGGTAGCCCGGCTGGCTCTCGCGCTCCAGCAGCAGCACCGAGGCCCGCGCTGAAATCTCGTAAGCGGCCGATGCGCCGGCGATGCCGGCGCCGATGACGGCGAAATCGAAGGTTTCCATGGGTTCATTCCAAGTCCAAGTCGTCAGTGAAAGATCACCGTTCGCCCTGAACTTGTCGAAGGGCCTGTGGGCCGGCTGCGCCGGGGGCTTCGACAGGCTCAGCCCGAACGGGATTTACTTCACTCTTAAAACAGAACTGGAATCAGACCGCCGAGGCGGAGCCGGTGGAAGTGGCGCCGTACACCGGCGGCGCGGTGACGATGGAGTTCAGTGCCGGCTCGGCGCGGCGCAGGCGGCTCGCGTCGGGCACCGGGCGGCGCAGCGCCTCGATGCCGCTGAAGGCCTGTTCCATCGCGTGCGACACGCCCAGCGTGTGGC
>JAEYPG010000272.1 GCA_023410975.1 Pseudomonadota bacterium | reverse complement strand
GTCCGCACGGTTCCCACGCTTGGCCGCCCTGCTCCACCGGCAAATCCCTGAAACCGGTTTCTCCCGCGAGGCCCTACAGTCTCGCCATGCGCAGCGCCTCCTCTCCTCTTCCCGCCCGTCCCCGCATCACCATCGACGACGTCGCCCGCGAGGCCGGCGTGTCCAAGGCCACCGTCTCGCGCGTGCTGAACCGCCGCGGCGAGCTGATGAGCCCGGAGCTGGCGGCGCGGGTGCAGGAGGCCATCGCCCGGCTGGGCTACGCGCCCAGCCCCATGGCACAGGCGCTCAAGCGCGGGCGCTCGCGGCTCATCGGGCTGGTGGTGGCCGACGTCGCCAATCCCTTCTCGGTGGCGGTGCTGCAGGGCGCGGAAAAGGTCTGCCGCGCCGCCGGCTACATGCTCATGCTCTTCAACCTCGGCAACGAGGAAACGCGCGAGCGCGAGGCCATTGCCGCGCTGGCCTCGTACCAGGTGGAGGGCTTCATCCTCCACACCCTGGGCCGCGAGCAGCAGGTGCTGGACGACGCGCTGCAGCGGAACAAGCCCATCGTGCTGGTGGACCGCGCCCTGGACGCGCCGCTGGACCTGGTGGGCCTGGACAACGCCCAGGCCGTGCCGCTGGCCCTGGAGCACCTGCTGCAGCAGGGCTGGAACGAGCTGCTCTTCGTCACCGAGCCGATCCAGCAGGCCAGCTCGCGCTCGGAACGGCACGAGGCCTTCCACGCCTTCGTGCAGGCGCATGCGGCGCAGTGCCGCGGCAGCGGCGTGGAAGTCCCGCCCGGCGACGACGACGCGCTGGACGCCGCCCTGCGCGGTCTGCTGCAGCGCGCCGGCATCGAGCGCCGCCCCGCCGTGCTGGCCGTCAACGCCGTGGTGGGCCTGCGCGTGGCCGCCGCCGCTCGGCGCCTGGGTTGCACGCTCGGCCGCGACCTGGGCCTGGTGAGCTTCGACGAGACCGACTGGGCGCCGCTGGTGGGCCCCGGCATCACCACCCTCGCGCAGCCCACCGACGACATCGGCCAGCAGGCCGCGCGCTGCCTGATCGAGCGCCTGGAAGGCCAAGGGCCCGAGCCGCGCCGCTTCCGCCTCCCGGCCCGGCTCATCGTGCGCGGCTCCTCGCAGACCGGCGCTTGATACAGCGCCACAAGTAATTCAGGAATAACCAAAACCCGTTCGGGCTGAGCCCTTCGACAAGCTCAGGAGAGCCTTGTCGAAGCCCCCGCGGCAGCAACTGAGCGCCGGCCCTTCGACAGGCTCAGGGCGAACGGGACCAGGACCGTCCGGCGACTGCTCCAGGTCTGCCTGAAACCTTTGTTTCCATCAGCTCCGGGTTAGCCCGCATATGACTCTGAAACCGGTTTCCTAAAATCTTCTGAAACCGGTTTCGGAGCTGTTCGAGCATGTCTTCTCCCCCCATCCTCATTTCCCTGTCCGCCTTCGGCGCGGACGACGTGCGCCGCCTGGGCCAGCGCCGCTTCGCCGAGCTGGCGGCGGAGGCCGGGGCCGACGGGTTCGAGGTGCGCGGCGAGCTGCTGAACGACCCGGCCGCCGAGCTGCCGGCGCTGGCCTCGCTGGCCGAGGCGCGCGGCCTGTTGCGGGTCTTCTCCAGCCCCGAGGGGCTGTGGCGCATGGACGGCGCGCTGGACCTGCCGGCGCTGGAGCGCGCGCTGGAGCACACCGCGCTGCTGGGCGCACCGAAGCTGAAGATGTCCATCGGCGGCTACGCGGGGGCGCAAGGCCTGCCGCTGCTGGCGCGGCGCCTGGACGAGATGCGGGTGGAGCTGCTGATCGAGAACGACCAGACCGAATGCGCCGGCACCCTGCCCGCGCTGCAGCGCTTCTTCGCCGACGTGCAGGCGGCCGGCCTCAACCTGCCCATGACCTTCGACATGGGCAACTGGCACTGGCAGGGCGAAGACCCGCTGTCGGCCGCGCAGGCGCTGGCCCCGGCCGTGGGCTACGTGCACTGCAAGGGCGTGCAGCGCCTGCCGGCCAAGTGGGTGGCGGTGCCGCTGGCGGCGTCGTCCGCCCCGTGGCGCGCCGTGCTGCGCACGCTGCCTGCTGGCGTTGCGCGCGCCATCGAATACCCGCTGCAGGGTGAGGACCTGGTGGGCGTCACGCGCGCCGAGGTCGCCCTGCTGCGCCGCCTGGAGACACAGCGATGAAGCACCCCATCCCCGAGGACCGCCTGGACGTCGTCACCCTGGGCGAGGCCATGCTGATGCTGGTGGCCGACGAGGCCGGCCCGCTGGAGGCGGTGCAGCACTTCCACAAGCGCACCGCCGGCGCGGAAACCAACGTCGCCATCGGCCTGTCGCGGCTGGGCCTGCGCGTCGGCTGGGGCAGCCGGCTGGGCGCCGACTCCATGGGCCGCTACCTGCTCAACGAGATGCGGCGCGAGGGCATCGACTGCTCGCACGTGGAGGTGGCGCAGGGCGAGCGCAGCGGCTTCCAGTTCAAGGGCCGCGTGGACGACGGCAGCGACCCGCCGGTGGAGTACCACCGCGCCGGTTCCGCCGCCAGCCGCATGGAACTGCGGCACCTGGACGAGGACTGGCTGCGCGGCGCGCGCCAGCTGCACGTCACCGGCGTCTTCCCCGCCCTGTCGGCCAGCACGCTGGAGGTGACGCGGCGCGCCATCGAGGTGATGCGCGCGGCCGGCCGGCGCCTGTCCTTCGACCCCAACCTGCGCCCCACGCTCTGGGCCTCGCAGGACCTGATGCGCGACACGCTCAACGGCCTGGCCGTGCAGTGCGAGCTGGTGCTGCCCGGCATCGAGGAGGGTTTCGTGCTCACCGGCAGCCGCGACCCGCTGGCCATCGCGCGCTTCTACCGCGAGCGGGGCGTGCGCACCGTGATCGTCAAGCTGGGGCCGGAGGGCGCCTACTACGACGACGAGGCCGAGGGCACCGGCCAGGTGGCGGCCTTCCCCGTCCCGAAGGTGGTGGACACCGTGGGCGCGGGCGACGGCTTCGCCGTGGGCGTGCTGAGCGCCCTGCTCGAAGGCCGCGGCGTGGCCGAGGCCGCGCGCCGCGGCGCCTGGATCGGCGCGCGCGCCGTGCAGGTCACGGGCGACACCGAAGGACTGCCCACCCGGGCCCAACTGCAGGAGGCCGGACTGTGAACCGCAAGAACGTCGTCGTCTTCCGCGCGCTGCCGCCGGACCTGCTGGCGCGCATCACCGAGCGCCACGACGTGGTCGTGGCGGACCCGCGCCGCGCCGAGGAGCGGCAGCGCTTCCTGGACGCGCTGCCGCGGGCGCAGGGCCTCATCGGCTCCAGCTTCGCACTGGACGCCCAGACGCTGGACCGCGCGCCGGCGCTGGAAGTGATCTCCAGCATTTCCGTGGGCGTGGACAACTACGAGCTGCCCTACCTGGAGCGGCGCGGCATCACGCTGTGCAACACGCCGGGCGTGCTGACCGAAACCACGGCCGACACACTGTTCGCGCTGATCCTGTGCGCCAGCCGCCGCCTGGTGGAGCTGTCCAACCTCGTGCGCGAGGGCCGCTGGACCCGCAACATCGGCGAGGACCTGTTCGGCTGGGACGTGCACGGCAAGACGCTGGGCATCCTGGGCTTCGGGCGCATCGGCCAGGCGCTGGCGCGCCGCGCCGCGCTGGGCTTCGGCATGCCGGTGCTCTACCACGACCCCTTCGAGGTGCGCGTACCGGAGCTGTCCGGGCTGGTGACGCGGCTGCCGATGGACGAGGTGCTGCAGCGCGCCGACATCGTGGCGCTGACGCTGCCGCTGTCGGAGGCCACGCGCGGCCTGATGGGCGCGCGCGAGTTCGCCCTGATGAAGCCCGGCGCCCTCTTCGTCAACGGCGCCCGCGGCGGCCTGGTGCAGGAGGACGCGCTGCTGCAGGCGCTGGAGCAGGGCCCGCTGCGCGCCGCCGCGCTGGACGTGTTCGCCACCGAGCCGCTGCCGCTGGAGTCGCCGCTGCGCACGCACCCGCGCGTGACGCCGCTGCCGCACATCGGCTCGGCCACGCACGAGACGCGCCGCGCCATGGCCGAGCTCGCCACCGAGAACCTGCTGGCGGTGCTGGACGGCGAGCAGCCGCACTGCGCCGTCCTGCCCCGCCGCTGAAAGGACCTGCAAGCCATGCCTCGTTCCATTCCCACCCTGTGCGGGTCCATCATGGGCTCGCCCTTCACCTTCAACGTCAAGGTGCACAACGCCGCCTATGCGGCGCTGGGCCTGGACTACACCTTCGTCTGCTTCGGCGTGGAGGACGTGCCCGGCGCCATCGCCGCCATCCGCACGCTGGGCATCCGCGGCATGAACGTCTCCATGCCGCACAAGCAGGCCGTCATTGCGCACCTGGACGCGCTGGACGAGACGGCGCGCGCCATCGGCGCGGTCAACACCATCAACCACGTGGATGGAAAACTCACCGGCTACAACACCGACTGCATCGGCGCGGTGCGGGCGCTGGAGGAGATCACCACCCTGCCCGACAAGCGCGTCGCGCTGCTGGGCGCGGGTGGCGCGGCGCGCGCCATCGCCTACGGGCTGCGCGAGGCCGGCGCGCGCGTGACGGTGTTCAACCGCACGGCGTCCAAGGCCGAGGCGCTGGCGCAGGACTTCGGGCTGGAGTTCGGCGGCACGCTGGAGGACTTCAAGGCCGAGCGCTTCGACGGCGTGGTCAACGCCACCGCGGCGGGTTTCAAGGCGCCGGACGTCAACCCCATCGCCGGCCAGCTCGCGCCGCACCTGTTCGTGATGGATGCGGCCTTCATTCCCGTGCGCAGCCGGCTCATCCGCGATGCCGAGGCGCTGGGCTGCCGCACCTCGGACGGCACCCGGATGATGCTGCACCAGGCCCGCGGCCAGGTCGAGCTCTACACCGGCGGCCGCCAGGCGCCGCTGGAAGCCATGAGCGCCGCGCTGCTGGCCGAGATCGAGCGCGTGGGCTGAACAACGGCAGCGTCCCCTTTCCCATCCATTCCCTTGGGCCGGCGCATCGCGGCCGGCCCCTCCGCAGGAGACACCTCATGAGCATCGACACCTTCAAGCGCGGCCTCGTCGCCGGCGCCATCGGCACCCTCTTCCTCGGCGTGACTGCCACCGGCGCGCTGGCCGCCGACATCAAGGAGCGCAGCATCAAGCTGCCGATCGTCAACCAGCTGGACCATCCGCAGGGCCTGGGCGCCAAGAAGTTCGCCGACGTGGTGAGCGCCAAGAGCGGCGGCAAGATGAAGGTGAAGATCTTCCCCGGCGGCACGCTGGGCGGGGAGCAGCAGGTGGCCTCGGCCATGCAGGGCGGCACGGTGGAAGCGTCGATGATGGCCCCGGCGCAGCTGGTGGGCATGATCAAGGAGTTCGTGCTGCTGGACTTCCCCTTCGCCTTCGCCAACGAGCGCGAGGCCGATTTCGTGCTCGACGGCCCGGTGGGCAAGAAGCTGATGGACAAGCTGCCCGAGAAGGGCCTGGTGGGCCTGGCCTACATGGAGCAGGGCTACCGCAGCATCACCAACAGCAAGCGGCCGATCCAGAAGATGGAAGACATCCAGGGCCTGAAGATCCGCACCATCCTCAACCCGCTCTACATCGACATGCTCAACGCGCTGGGCGCCAACGCCGTGCCCATGCCCTTCCCCGAGCTCTACACCGCGATGGAGTCCAAGGCCGTGGACGGGCAGGAGAACCCGTACAGCACCGCGGAGGCTTCCAAGTTCTACGAGGTGCAGAAGTACATGAGCAACACCCGGCACATCTACAACCCGCAGATGCTGCTGGTGAGCAAGAAGTTCTGGGACGGCCTCTCGACTGACGAGAAGAAGATCATCCAGGAGGCCTCCGTGGAGGCGCGCGACTACCAGCGCAAGGTGGCGCGCGAGATGGACCAGAAGTCGCGCCAGGAGCTGATCAAGCACGGCATGCTGATCAACGACATCGCCCCGGCCGAGCTGCAGCGCATGCGCGACAAGGTCAAGCCGGTGGTGGACAAGTACGCCGCGCAGGTGGGCGAGCCGCTGGTCAAGGAGTTCCAGGCCGAGCTGGAGAAGGCGCGCGTGGCGGCCAAGTAAAGCCGGGGAAAGCGGGCTTGCGAGCGCCGGCCGTGCCGGCCGCAAGCCGCTTTTTTCAGGAACGCCGCTTCAGGTCCAGCCGCACCACTTTCTCCTGCGGCTGAGCCCCCGCCTTCTTCGCCGGTGCCGGCCCGCAGCCGCTGCACCCGCCACAGCCGCCCTCGCCCACCGCCACGCGCCGGGCCAACCCCGGGCAGTGGCGCTGCACGAATCCCAGCAAACCGCGCTTGAGCGGCGCGGGCATCAGCACCCAGGCCGCGTAGGCCGAGGCCCAGGCCACCAGCAGCGCGACGATCAGCGTTTGCACCGTCATGTCAGCCTCCTCCGAGCGCCAGCGCGACGCGGTAGGTGATGAAGGCGGCCAGGTAGGCCAGCCCGAACAGGTACGCGGCCATGGCGATCGGATAGCGCCAGGCGTTGGTCTCGCGCTTGACCGCGGCCAGCGTCGAGATGCACTGCGGCGCGAACACGAACCACGCCAGCAGCGAGAAGCAGGTGGCCAGCGGCCACTGCTGCGCGATCAGCGGCGCCAGCGCCTGGTCCACGCCGTCGCCCGAGAGCGCGTACACCGTGCCCAGCGCGCTGACCACCACCTCGCGCGCGGCCATGCCCGGCACCAGCGCGATGGAGATCTGCCAGTTGAAGCCCAGCGGCGAGAACACCACCTCCAGCAGCCGCCCCAGGCGCCCGGCGAAGCTGTACTCGATGGCCGTGCCGCTCCAGTCCGCCGGCGGCGCCGGGTAGCTGGAGAGGAACCACAGCAGTACCGTCAGCGCGAAGATGATCGTGCCCACCCGGCGCAGGAAGATGCGCGCGCGCTCCCACAGCCCTAAACCCAGGTTGCGCAGGCCCGGCACGCGGTACGGCGGCAGCTCCAGCATCAGCGGCTGGTAGCGGCTGCGGTGCCATACGCGCTTGAACACCCAGGCCACCGCCATCGCCGAAACCACGCCCGCCACGTAGAGCGCGAACAGCGTCAGGCCCTGCAGGTTGAAGGGGCCCACCGAGCGCTCCGGGATGAAGGCGCCGATGAGCAGCGCGTACACCGGCAGCCGCGCCGAGCAGGTCATCAGCGGCGCGACCATGATCGTCGCCAGCCGGTCGCGCCAGTGCGTGATGGTGCGCGTGGCCATCACCCCCGGCACCGCGCAGGCGAAGCTGGAGAGCAGCGGGATGAAGGCGCGGCCCGACAGGCCCACGCGGCCCATCAGGTTGTCCAGCAGGAAGGCCGCGCGCGGCAGGTAGCCCGAGTCCTCCAGGATGAGGATGAAGAGAAAGAGGATGAGGATCTGCGGCAGGAACACCAGCACGCCGCCGGCGCCGGCAATGGCGCCGTCCACCAGCAGGCTGCGCAGCGGGCCCTCGGCCATGTGCGCGGTGGTCCACTCGCCCAGGCTGGCGAAGCCGGCCTCGATCGCGTCCATGGGCACGCTGGCCCAGGAGAACACGGCCTGGAACACGATGAACAGCAGCGCCGCCAGGATCACCAGGCCCCACACCGGGTGCATCACCCAGGCGTCGAGCTTGTAGTGGAAGCGCTGGGCCTTGAGCGCGCTGGGCGCGGCCACCTCCAGGATGCGGCGCACCTCCTGCTGCAGCGTGCTGCTGTCGGGCAGCGACAGCACGTGCGGCGCGTTGAGCGCGGGATCAGGCGGGTCGGACTGCAGGTGCCTCACGAGCTGGTCCATCAGGGCCTTGTGGCCGTCGCCCTTGACCGCGATCGTCTCCACCACCGGCATGCCCAGCTCGGCGGAGAGCTTGGCCACGTCCACCGTCAGGCCGCGGGCGCGCGCCACGTCGGCCATGTTGAGCGCCAGCATCATCGGCCGGCCCAGGCTCTTGAGCTCCAGCACCAGGCGCAGGTTCATGCGCAGGTTGGTGGTGTCCACCACCGCGACGATGTAGTCCGGCACCGCCTCGCCCACGCGCTGCCCTTGCAGCACCTGCAGCGTCACTTCCTCGTCGGGCGTGGCCGGGCGCAGGCTGTAGGCGCCGGGCAGGTCGATCACCTGCACGCCATGGCCGCCGGGCAGCCGGGCCATGCCCAGCTTGCGCTCCACGGTCACGCCGGCGTAGTTGGCGACCTTCTGCCGCGCGCCGGTGAGCAGGTTGAACAGCGCGGTCTTGCCGCAGTTGGGGTTGCCCACCAGCGCCACGCTGGGCAGCGCGACGGGGGACGGCAGATCGGCGGCGCTCATCGACGTTCGGGCCTTCTCAGTCGGGAATCACTTCGATGGAGCGCGCCTCGGCCAGGCGCAGCGCAAACATCGTCTGTCCCACCGTCACGGCAATGGGCTCGCGCCCGCCCGGGCCGCGGCGCAGCACCTGCACCGGCTCGCCGGGCAGGAAGCCCAGCTCGCCCAGCCGGCGCAGCGCGGCGGCGTCCAGCGGAGGGGCTTCGGGCAGCACGCGCTGCACGGTGGCGCTGGCGCCGTTGGGCAGGTCGGAAAGCAGCATGGGCACGCGAGGCGGGTTGTCTAAATGAGAGTTTGTCTCATTATCACCCGCGACTAACGGGCCGTATCCGCTGCGGGTTTGCGCTGACGCAAAACCCGGCGGCGGGCGTGCCATCCGCCGGTGGCGGCCAGCGCCGCACCCAGGCCGGCGTGCACCCAGCCCAGCGGCCCGCGCCAGTCCTCGGGCGCGAAGTAATAGAGCAGGTAGGCGCTGAGCACGGTCAGCGCCAGCAGGGTGCACAGCGCCAGGCCGCTGCGGCGCTGCGTGCCCAGCCGCGCCGACACGCGCCAGCCCGCGCCCACGTGCGCGCCGGCCATCGAGC
>JAEYPG010000218.1 GCA_023410975.1 Pseudomonadota bacterium | reverse complement strand
CTGCCGGGCGGCAGCACGACCATGCTCATTGGCCCCTCGGGCGTGGGCAAGTCGTCGCTGGCTCTGCATTTCCTGGTGGCGGCGACCAAGCGCGGCCAGCGCGCGGCGTGCTTCTCGTTTGACGAGGCCGAGGCCAGCGTGCGCGAACGCTCGCGCGCTCTGGGCATCGACTTCGACGGCGTCGTCGAACGCGGCGCGCTGCACTGGGAGCGCGGCAACCCCTCGCGCATCTCGCCCGGCGAGTTCGTGTGGAAGGTTCGCCGCCAGGTCGAGGACCATGACGCGCGCATCGTGGTCATCGACAGCCTCAACTCCTACCTGGAGACGATGCCCGAGGAGCGTGCGCTGATGCTGCAGATGCACGAGCTGCTGACCTACCTGGCCAACCAGGGCGTCGTGGTGGTGCTGATCCTGGCGCAGAAGGGCGTCGTGGGCAGCGTCGAGAACCCGATCGACCTGTCTTTCCTGAGCGACACGCTGGTGCTGCTGCGCTTCTTTGAAGCCGAGGGCCGCATCCGCAAGGCCATCTCGGTGGTCAAGAAACGCACGGGGCGCCATGAAAACGTCATCCACGAGTTCGAGCTGTCGGCCCAAGGCGTGCAGATTGGCCCGGCGTTCGTGCAGTTCGAGGGTGTCCTCACCGGAGAGCTGCGTCCGGCTGAGGCCAATGCGCCTGGCCGCGCCAACGCCGAAGGATGAACGCCGATGGCGCAGGCGCTCGTCCTGGCAAAGGAGGCTGGCGACGCGCGCGTGATCGGGCTCGTGTGCGAGCAGCTGGGCATGAGCTGGAGCGCTTGCGACGATCCCGACCATCTCTGCAGCCAGGTGAGCGAAGCGACGACCGTTGCGATCTGCACCGAGGAGGCCCTGCACGACGCCGTGGCGCCGTTGACGCATTGCCTGCGGCGGCAGCCGCCCTGGTCGGACCTGCCGCTGATCGTGCTCACCTTCGCGCGCTCGCGCCAGCGGCTGGACATGCGCTGGCAGGCCTTCGAGCCGCTGGGCAACGTGACGCTGCTTGAGAGGCCGTTGCGGGTGGAGACATTGAAGGCGGCGCTGCTGTCAGCATGGCGTGCCCGCGAACGCCAGTACCTCATGCGCGAGCACCTGCGCGAGCTCTCGACGGCGGCCCAAGGACTGGAGGACAAGGTGCGCCAGCGCACCGGCGAGTTGGAGTCCGCGATCATCGAGCTGCGCCAAGCCGAGCAGGCGCTGGTGCAGGCGCAGCGGTTGGAGGCCGTAGGCCAGCTCACCGGTGGCGTGGCCCACGACTTCAACAACCTGCTGCAGGTCATCGTGGCCAGCCTGGCGTTGCTTGAGCGCGGCAGGTCGCTGTCGCCCGTACAGCAAAAGGCCGTCGAGGCGATCGGGCGCAGTGCCCGGCGCGGGGCGTTGCTGTCGCAGCAGCTGCTCGCGTTCGCAGCCCGCCAGCGGCTGGAGGCCGTGGCGGTGGACCTGGCCGAGCAGCTGCGCGGCATGCGCCCGCTGCTGGAGCACTCGCTGCGTGGCGACATCGAGCTGCGCATCGATCTCGCGCCGGGGCTCTGGCCCGTGCTCGTGGATCCGACCCAGCTGGAGGTGGCCTTGCTCAACCTGGCCATCAACGCACGCGACGCCATGTCCGGCGGTGGTGTGCTGACCATTGCAGCGTTCAACGAGGCGGCCAGCAAGCCTGGCGCGACCGATCGGGTGTGCATCTCTGTCACCGACACGGGGCATGGCATGAGCGAGGAGGTGGCCGCGCAAGCGTTCGAACCCTTCTTTTCAACCAAGGGGCCGGGACACGGGACGGGGCTGGGTTTGAGCCAGGTCCACGGCTTTGCCCGCCAGTCCGGCGGCGAAGCGGCGCTGCGCTCGACGTCACCGACAGGCTCGACGTTCGAGTTGAGGGTGCCACGCGCTGTCACCGCCCCGACAGCTGGTACGCCAGAGCAGCCGTTTGCGCCCGATGCGGTGCCGCTGGCGCCCGAGCTCACCGTGCTTGTCGTTGAGGACGATGACGACGTGGCGCAAGCCACGTGCGCCTTGTTGAGCCAGCTTGGCTACCGGACCAAGCGAGCTGCATCGGCGGATCAAGCACTCGCCATGCCGTTGGCCAACGTCGGTCTGGTCTTCACCGACGTGTTGATGCCGGGCTCGATGGATGGCATCGCGCTGGCCGAGGAGCTGTCGCGACGCATGCCGGGATTGCCCGTGCTGCTGACCTCCGGCTACGTCGGCGTTCCCGACCGCGTGGCCCGTGCCGGCTTCACGTTGCTGCGCAAGCCACACGACAGCGAACAGCTGCGCCAGGCCATTGGCATGGCGTTGAGCAAGGACAGGCAAGCCTGACCAACTGCTTGGTTGCCGCCGAACAGCTCGGGAACGGACTCCACGTGCATATAGGAGGTAATGGAACGGACCCTCCTTTCGGTTCCGGTAGTCCAGTCTTACCACCCGGGCACGCTGATGCCTGAGTTGCCCCTGTCTTGGCGCCAGGGATCACAACCGATGTAGATGCGATAGCACCCAACTTCACATAATTACCCTTGGCGCGCCAAAGCATGCAGACGCCCTTCCCACACATCCTGTCTAGCCATGCAATTGCATTTATGTGAAATTGGATGCATAGACATCAATCTAATGGCGGTACAAGACGTATGCGGGCGTTGTCGTGATCGGTTTCCTTCAGCACGCATTGTCATTTCCGTTCCCTGACTGACGGCGTGTACCGCAGCAGCTTCAACGGCGGCTGCGGGCACCGGAGGATGGCGTCGAGCATGGCACGGCGAGCCTGTAGAGCACCACTCTCGGGCATCTTGTCTCGGCAGTGCCATGGAAATGGCATGACCACGCGTTTCACCCGTGCGCGGTCGGGCCACGCCTTCAGTCGTAGCTATAGAAGCCGCGTCCGCTCTTTCGACCCAAGCGGCCGGCCTGGACCATCTCGCGCAGCAACGGCGCGGGCGGTACTTCGTGTCGCCGAAGCCCTCGTGGAACACCTCCATGATGCTGAGCATGGTGTCCAGCCCGATCAGGTCCGCCAGCGCCAGCGGGCCGATGGGATGGTTGCAGCCCAGCTTCATGCCCGCGTCGATGTCCTCGGCCGTGGCCAGGCCCTCCTGCAGCACGAAGATGGCCTCGTTGATCATCGGGCACAGGATGCGGTTGACCACGAAACCGGGGCTGTTCTTCACCGTCACCGGCGTCTTGCCCACCGCCTGCGCGAAGGCCGACGCCAGCGCGTGCGTCTCGTCGGAGGTCTGCAGGCCGCGGATCAGCTCCAGCAGCCCCATCAGCGGCACCGGGTTGAAGAAGTGCATGCCGATGCAGCGCTCGGGCTTGTCCAGCACCGCGGCCAGCTGCGTGATGGAGATGGACGAGGTGTTGGACGCGATCACGGCCTCGTCTCCGACGATGCCCTCGACCTGGCGCAGGATGCGCAGCTTCAGGTCGGGGTTCTCGGTGGCGGCCTCGATGACGATCTGCGCGTCCTTGAGCGCCGCGTAGTCGGTGCTGCCCTGCACGCGGGCCAGGGCCTCGTCCTTCTGCGCGGCCGTGAGCTTTTCCTTCTTGACCAGGCGCTCCAGGCTGCCAGCGAGCGTCTTCACGCCGCGCTGCACCGCCTCGTCCGAGATGTCCACCATCACTACCTGCAGCCCGGCCACGGCGCACACCTGCGCGATGCCGTTGCCCATGGTGCCCGCTCCAATGACACCGATGCGTTCAAGCTTCATGTTGTTCCTTTCGTCTACTTTAAAAATTGAAAACTGCATGTTTGGTCGGCACTTCATGCGTAAGGTGCACAGTGCGCCACGGTCACGAAGGTGCCCTGGCTCAAGCTTCCCGCCTTGCCATGGCTCGCTCACAGCCGCTATCGACCGACCTCGATAAACCACTCGTTGCAGGCGTCGGTGTGCAGGCTGTGGCAGTTCCCGTACGCGGTAATCAGCGCTACCTCATCATGGCAGCAAGCCAGCGTCGGCACCACTTGACCTAACGTACTGCCATCGATCTGGCAGCCACGTCGCGCGGCCTACAAGCCGCGAGTTCTCTCCGCCCAGTGCGACGGCCTGTGCGTGGGGCCATCGACGAAGAGGCCTGAAAACACGCTCGCGAGCGTTACCCCGGCTGGTCGAGAAGGCCGATGCGGACTCGCCCGAGCAGTGCAGGCCGAACCGGCAAGCAGCCGCTTGGGACCACAGGGCCTGCGCGCGCGGTGTCCGGACTGACCGCTGCGATGCTTCACGGACGTGGATGATGCCAACGGCCCTGGGAACAACTGCAGTACAGGCTCCGCCTGCAAGCCAAGCGACATGGCTACCAAGCTCGATCTTGGGCAGCGAACGCGGGCCCTCTTGGGGCCGCCCACTAGCGAACAATACGTGCTGGCAGCGACGGGCGCTAAGCCATCTGGCCGCCTGCTACAGGTTGGCTGCCCGAGGTGGAAGGCGGGCCGGCTCAGCCATGGAGAACGCAAGAAACAGGTTCGCTTTAGTAGACAGTTTTTCTAAAACTGTCTTATATTATCGCGGACGCTGGCGGCGTTCCTGATGAGCAGGCGGGCTTGGCATGCTGAGCGGCATGTGTCTCGACACGCATTGACATGTCGGCTGCGGGCTCATCTACGGCGACGGTGGGCGCGAAGTCAACTTGAACCCAGCAGCAATGCGCACACCATCGTCATTGGCCGGCCATCCACTGACACTGACGATCACCAATGAATGGCGAAGCGCGGCAGGATTCGGTCCGCTCTTTCTCCAGCGCCCTTGAAGAGTGCATGAGCGAATCACCGCGTCCGTCCCGTCCAATCGCTGTGGCCATCGTTGCGTTGGTCTGCTTCAATTTTGCATCGTACGTATGCAACGGACTCCCGCTTGCCGTGCTGCCGGGCTACGTGCTCAAGGAGCTGGACTTCAGCTCCGTGCTTGTTGGCGTTGTGATCGGCACACAGTACATCGTGTCGTTGCTGTCCAGGCCACTGGCTGGAAACGTTGCGGACCGGTTCGGGGCGAAGACTGCAGTGCTGTGCGGCCTGACCGGGCTGGTCGTGACCGGAGGGCTTACCGGCTTGGCGGTGTTGCTGAGCAATGCTCCGGCACTGAGCCTTTGCCTGCTGCTTGCTGCGCGGGCAGTCCAGGGTAAGCGTTGCCGCGAGGCCCTATTGGCAGAGCCTCTGCCTTGTGCTCACCCGGCAGCTGTAGAGTGAAGCGTTCCAAAGCGGGCCGATATTGGAAGCGACGCAGCCATGGCAGGACAAGGGGTCAG
>JAEYPG010000392.1 GCA_023410975.1 Pseudomonadota bacterium | reverse complement strand
GTGCCGGGACACCGGCGGGGCAGGGCGCTGGGACTGCTGCGCCATCAGCCGCCCTGCTTGACCGACAGGCCCACGCGCTGCACGCCCGCGCGCTGCAGCCGGTCCATGACCTGCACGACGTTCTCGTACTTCACCTGGCGGTCGGTGGAGATCACCACCGGCACATTGGCGTCGCCGCCCTGGGCCTGCAGCACGCGCTCGCGCAGGTCACCCAGCGCCAAGGCGCGCTCCTCGGTGTCGCCGTTGATCTTGAGCTTGAGCTTCTCGTCCTTGCCCACGATGACCTCGATCACCTTGTCCGGCCGCTGGCTGGACTTGCCCACGCTGGGCAGGTCCACGGTGCCGGTGGTGATCAGCGGCGCGCTGACCATGAAGATGATCAGCAGCACCAGCATCACGTCGATGAACGGAACCATGTTGATCTCGTTCATCGTGCGGCGGCGGCGGCCGCCGCCCCGCGCAGCAACCCCGGGCATCTCAGCGCCCCTGCGCCGCGCTCACCGGCGTGACGGTGGCCGGCGCGCCGACGTTGCGCTGCAGGATGTTGGAGAACTCCTCGATGAAGGTTTCCAGCTGGATCGCCAGGCGGTCGATGTCGCGCGCGAAGCGGTTGTAGGCCATCACCGCGGGAATGGCGGCGAACAGGCCGATGGCCGTGGCCACCAGCGCCTCGGCAATGCCCGGGGCCACCGTGGCCAGCGTCACCTGCGTCAGGTTCGACAGGCCCACGAAGGCATGCATGATCCCCCACACCGTGCCGAACAGGCCCACGTATGGGCTGATGGAGCCCACGGTGGCGAGGAAGCTCAGGTGGCTCTCGATCACGTCGAGTTCGCGCTGGAAGCTCGCGCGCATGGCGCGGCGCGCGCCGTCGAGCTGCGCGCCGGCGTCCAGGCGGCGCTCGCGCAGCTTCAGGAACTCGCGCATGCCGCTGGCGAAGATGCGCTCCATCGGCGCGGCCTCGGCCTTGGTGCCGGCGTTCTCGTGCAGCTCCTGCAGGCTGCGCCCGGACCAGAACTCGCGCTCGAAGTCGTCGTTGCGCCCGCGCACGCGCTTGAGCCCGAAGAGCTTGGCGAAGATCACCGTCCAGCTCGACACCGACATGAACATCAGGCCCGCGATCACGATCTGGACGATGGGGCTGGCGTGCAGCACCAGGTTGACGATGGAAAGGTCCTGATTCATGCGGCGTGGGTCTGTAGGGTGTTGATGAGCTCGTCGGGCATGCGCCGCGGGCGGAAGGTGTCGGCATCGACGCAGCCGATGCGGATGGACCCTTCGGTCAGCAGCACGTCGCCGCGCCAGGCCTGCTGGTGCACCACCAGGCTGGCGCGGCCGGTTGCCTCGGGCCGCACCGTGACGTGCAGCAGGTCGTCCAGCCGGGCCGGGGCGAGGTAGCGCAGCTCGGTGTGCGTGACCACGAACATCATCCGCTGCTCGTTCTTCAGCGCCTCCTGGCCGAAGCCCAGGTGGCGCAGCCACTCGGTGCGCGCCCGTTCGAAGAACTTCAGGTAGTTGGCGTAGAACACCACGCCGCCCGCGTCCGTGTCTTCCCAGTAGATGCGCACCGGAAAACGGAACGCGCGCACGTCCAAAGCCGTTGACGTGGACATGGCTGCAGCCCCCTTCAGCGCACCAGCAGCTGGCGCAGGCGGGACACCGCCTCCTGCAGCTGCGGCATGGCGCTGGCGAAGCTGAAGCGCACGAAGCGCTCCGTGCCGGCGTGTCCGAAGTCGCGCCCGGGCGTCACGCACACCTGGGCCTTTTGCATCAGCTCGAAGGCGAAGTCCCAGCTGCTGCTGCAGAAGGCGCTGGCGTCGGCCCAGACGTAGAAGGCGCCGTCCGGCAGCACCGGCACCTTGAAGCCGATCTCCTCCAGCGCCGGCACCAGCCAGTCGCGCCGGCGCCGGAACTCCGCGCGCCGCGCCTCGTACTCGGCGACGGACGCCGGCTCGAAGCAGGCCAGCGCCGCGCGCTGCGCCACGGTGGAGGCGCAGATGAACAGGTGCTGCGCCAGCATCTCCACCGGCGCCACCAGGGCCTCGGGCAGCACCAGCCAGCCCAGCCGCCAGCCGGTCATGCTGAAGTACTTCGAGAAGCTGTTGACGCTGACGATGTCCTCGCCCCAGCGCAGCGCGCTGCCGCCGAAGCGCTCGTCGAAGCTCAGGCCCAGGTAGCTCTCGTCCACGATCGTCACGCCGCCGCGCGCGCGCACGGCCTCGACGATGCGGCGCATCTCCTCGGGGTCGATGGAGGTGCCGGTGGGGTTGGAGGGCGAGGCCAGCAGCACGCCGCGCGTGGCCGGCGTCCAGGCCGCTTCCACGGCCGCGGCGTCGAGCTGGAAGCGGTGTTCCGGCCCGGCCGCCAGCAGCCGCGGCGTGGCGCCGGCGGCGCTCACGAAATGGCGGTTGCAGGGGTAGCCGGGGTCGGAGAGCAGCACCTCGTCGCCGGGCTCGAACAGCACCTGCGTCAGCAACTGCAGCGCCGCCGAGGCGCCGGCCGTGACCAGGATGCGCGAGGCCGGCACGGCGAGGCCGAAGCGCTCGCCATACCAGCGCGAGATCGCCTCGCGCAGCTGCGGCAACCCCGCTGCGGGCGTGTACTGCGTGCGGCCGGCGTCCAGGCAGGCCTGGGCGGCGGCGAGCACGGGCGGCGGCGCGGTGAAGTCCGGCTCGCCGATGTTGAGGTAGAGCATGGGCCGCCCGCCCCGTGCCGGGTCGCACAGGGGGCCGCGCGCGATTTCCGCCGCGGCCTTGGCGCATTCCATGACGTAGAAGGGCTCGATGCGCTCGAGCCGGCGCGCGAGTTTCATCGTCACCGGGAAAGGGTTTCGAAAGGGGGCGCTGCTTCAGCGCCCGGCGCGGGCCCGTGCGGCAGCCACTTCCTGCGGACGCAGGTCCGCCGCCGCCTTGTCCAGCACGCCGTTGACGTAGCGGTGCCCGTCGGTGCCGCCGAAGCTCTTGGCCAGCTCCACGGCCTCGTTGATGGCGACCTTGTAGGGCACGTCCAGGCAGTGGCGCAGCTCGTAGGCGCCGATCATCAGCACGGCATGCTCCACCGGCGAGAGCTCGGTGGTCTTGCGGTCCACGTGCTTGGCCAGCACGGCGTCCAGCGCGGCGGCCTCGTTGATGCCGCCGTGCAGCAGCGCGTCGAAGTGCGCGCGGTCGCACTTGTCGAACTCGCCTTCGTTCTGCTCGCGCACGTGCGCCTCGATGGCGCCGGCGTCCGCGCCGCCGATGAGCCATTCATACAGGCCCTGCAGCGCGTACTCGCGGGAGCGGCGGCGCGCCGACTTGGGCGGCGCGGGTTTTTTCTGGGGGGGATTCACAACAACTCGTCCAGCAGGTTGGCCATCTCCACCGCCACGCGGGCGGCGTCGCGGCCCTTGGGTTCGGCGCGAACCCAGGCCTGATCCTCGTTCTCGACCGTGAGGATGGCGTTGGCAATGGGAATCTGGTGGTCCAGCCCGACGCGGGTCACGCCCGCGCCGCTCTCGTTGGCCACCAGCTCGAAGTGGTAGGTCTCGCCGCGGATGATGCAGCCCAGCGCGACGAGGGCGTCGAAGTGGTCGTCGCCGGCGGCCATGGCCTTGAGCGCCAGCGGCACTTCCAGCGCGCCGGGGACGGTGACGAGGCGGATGTCCTCCTCCGCCACGCCCAGGGCGCGCAGCTCGTCCAGGCAGGCCTTTTCCAGGGTGCTCGTGATCGCGTCGTTGAAGCGCGCGCGCACGATGCCGATGGTGAGTCCCTTGCCGTCCAGCCCCAGGGGCTGCCCTTGATCCGCGTCCAGCATGTTTATTGCGCGTCCTTGTCGTTGGGGGCGGCGACGAAGCCCGTCACCTCCAGGCCGTAGCCGGTCATGCTGGGCATGCGGCGCGGGTTGCCCAGCAGCTTCATGCGCTGGATGCCCAGGTGGCGCAGGATCTGCGCGCCCACGCCGTAGGTGCGCAGGTCGATCTGGCCGTTGCGCGGCGCGGGCGTGGTGCCCGAGGGCGGCAGCACGCCGGGCAGCAGCGCCGCGGCGTCCTCGCCGCAGTTGAGCAGCACCGCCACGCCGGCGCTGGAGGCCTGCAGCCGCGCCAGCGCCGCGGGCAGCGGCCAGGAGTGGCGGCTGGGGCCCACATCCAGCAGGTCCAGCACCGACAGCGGCTCGTGCACGCGCACCAGCACCTCGTCGCCGGGCTTCCACTGGCCCTTGGTCAGCGCCAGGTGCAGCCCGCCGGAGCGGTCGCGGAAGGCGTGGCACTCGAAGCTGCCCTGCGCCGTCTGCAGCTCGCGCTTGCCCAGGCGCTCGATCAGCGTCTCGTTGTGGCTGCGGAACTGGATCAGGT
>JAEYPG010000726.1 GCA_023410975.1 Pseudomonadota bacterium | reverse complement strand
TGGCCAATGCCGGCGGCTACGCGCTGGGGCTGCTGGCGGGCTATGGGTTGCAGCGCCGCTGGGTGTTCGGCAGCGCCCGTCCGCACCGCAGCGGCATGCCGGCGTACCTGGCGGCGGTGGCGCTGGCCTGGGCGTTCAACGCGGCCGTGCTGCAGGCCGCGCTGTGGGCCGGCGTGCCGGCGCCGTGGGCGCAGGCGGCGGCGCTGGCCGCGTACACGGGCTGTGCCTGCCTGCTGCAGCGGCACGCGGTGTTCCGTTCGGCCGCGGGCTGAACGCGGCCGGACCGCGCGCGCTGTTGTCTCGCGTTCCAACGAAAAAAGGCCGGGCAAGCCCGGCCTTTTCGAGGAGCCGCGCTGGGCGCGGCGTGTGGGTGGGGGCCGATCAGTGGCCCGAGGCCCCGGCGGCGCCGAGGCCCGTCTCGGAGCGCACTTGCTGCGTCGGGAAGGCGGCACGTTCCTTGGCGGCCTGCGCGCTGCGGTCCAGGACCGAGAACAGCCAGATGCCCACGAAACCGATGGTCATGGAGAACAGCGCCGGCGAGGTGTAGGGGAACCAAGCCGAGCCCTTGGGGTTGCCCAGCGTGGCTTCCCACACCGAGGGCGACACCACCGTCAGGACCACCGAGCTGATCAGGCCCAGGAAGCCGCCGATCACGGCGCCCTTGGTGGTGCAGTCCTTCCACAGCACGCTCATGAAGAGCACGGGGAAGTTGGCCGAGGCGGCGATGGCGAAGGCCAGGCTCACCATGAAGGCGATGTTCTGCTTCTCGAAGGCGATGCCCAGCACCACGGCGACGATGCCCAGCGCCAGGGTGGTGATGCGCGAAACCTTCAGTTCCGAAGCGCTGTCGGCCTTGCCCTTCTTGAACACCGTGGCGTAGAGGTCGTGCGACACGGCCGAGGCGCCCGACAGCGTCAGGCCCGCGACCACGGCCAGGATGGTGGCGAAGGCCACGGCGGAGATGAAGCCGAAGAACACGTCGCCGCCCACCGTCTTGGCCACCAGCACCGCGGCCATGTTGGCCGTGCCGGCGCCGCCCTTGATCACGCCCTTGGTCGTGTCGGCGAGGTCGGGGTTGGTCAGCACCAGGGTGATGGCGCCGAAGCCGATGATGAAGATCAGGACGTAGAAGTAGCCGATCCAGGTCGTGGCCCAGAACACCGACTTGCGAGCTTCCTTCGCGTCGGGCACGGTGAAGAAGCGCATCAGGATGTGGGGCAGGCCGGCGGTGCCGAACATCAGCGCCATGCCGAAGCTGATGGCGGAGATGGGGTCCTTGATGAAGCCGCCCGGGCCCATGAGCGAGATGCCGGTGGCCTTGGCCTCCTCGGGCGTCTTGCCTGCGGCGATGGCGATGGCGGTCTTCACGTCCACGCCCTTGGAGAACAGCGCCTCGGGGCTGAAGTTGAACTGCGCCAGCACCATGAAGGCCATGAAGCTCACGCCGGAGAGCAGCAGCACCGCCTTGATGATCTGCACCCAGGTGGTGGCCGTCATGCCGCCGAAGAGCACGTAGACCATCATCAGCGCGCCCACGATCACCACGGCGATCCAGTACTCCAGGCCGAACAGCAGCTTGATGAGCTGGCCGGCGCCGACCATCTGCGCGATCAGGTAGAAGGCCACCACCACCAGCGTGCCGGAGGCGGCGAAGGCGCGGATGGGGGTCTGCTTGAAGCGGTAGCCCGCGACGTCGGCGAAGGTGAACTTGCCCAGGTTGCGCAGCCGCTCGGCCATCAGGAAGGTGATGACGGGCCAGCCCACGAGGAAGCCGATCGAGTAGATCAGGCCGTCGTAGCCGGTGGCCATCACGGCCGCGGAGATGCCCAGGAACGAGGCGGCGGACATGTAGTCGCCCGCGATGGCCAGGCCGTTCTGGAAGCCGGTGATGCCGCCGCCGGCGGTGTAGAAGTCGGCGGCCGAGCGCGTCTTGGCCGCGGCCCACTTCGTGATCCACAGCGTGGCGACCACGAAGATGGCGAACATGGCGATGGCGGTCCAGTTGGTCGCCTGCTTGGCGGCCGTGCCCAGGTCGCCGCCGGCGGCCAGCGCGGCGCCGGTCCCGGTCAGGGCCGCTAGCGCGGCCAGGGTCTTGAGGTGCTTGGCGCTCACTTGGCGGCCTCCTTGAGGATCTGGGCCGTCAGCGCGTCGAACTCGCTGTTGGCGCGGCGCACGTAGATGCCGGTGATGACGATGGTGAAGATGATCACGCCCATGCCCAGCGGAATGCCCAGCGTCGTGACGCCCTGGCCCAGCGGCGTGGCCAGGAAAGGCTTGTTGAAGGCGATCAACGAGATGTAGCCGTAGTACACGACCATCATCAGAATCGTCAGCATCCAGCCGAAGCCGCTGCGCTTGCTGCGCAGCTCCTGGTACTTCGGGTTGGCCTGGATGCGGGCGACCACGGGGTCGACCACGGTTGTCTCCTCGGTTCTCGGCTGGGCTGGCGTGCGGCCCACGGCGGATGCACTCATTGCTTTGTCTCCGGTGCAAGGGTGTCGGGGATGCCAGCAGCAACGAGCGCGGCACCTCGTGAGACCAGTTTCGGCAGCGCGTCTGACCAACTTCTTACAAAAAGCACCCCCTGCGGGTTGATCCTTAGGCGTCAGCGTGGCGTCAGACATGGGTCAGCAGACCGTCAGAAAGCACGCCCAGCATGCGCCGCAAGGGCCATCGCGGGGGGAGCGCTCACCCCGGCAGCGAGCCCACGAGACCACAAGGAGACAAGCACCATGGCCACCAATTCCGCGCGCGCGCTGAGCCCATCGCGCTCGAGGGCGTCCATGACCCGGGAGGAACGCAAGGTCATCTTCGCCTCCAGCGTGGGCACGGTCTTCGAGTGGTACGACTTCTACCTCTACGGTGCGCTGGCGCCCATCATCGCCAAGCAGTTCTTCTCCGGACTGGATGCGGGCGCAGCTTTCATCTTCGCGCTGCTCGCCTTCGCCGCGGGCTTCATCGTGCGGCCCTTCGGCGCGCTGGTGTTCGGGCGGCTGGGCGACATGATCGGGCGCAAGTACACCTTCCTGGTGACGATCCTGCTCATGGGCCTGTCCACCTTCATCGTGGGCGTGCTGCCCAGCTACGCCAGCGTGGGCGTGGCCGCCCCCGTGATGCTCATCGCGCTGCGGCTGCTGCAGGGCCTGGCGCTGGGCGGCGAGTACGGCGGCGCGGCCACCTACGTGGCCGAGCACGCGCCGCACGGCAAGCGCGGCGCCTACACGTCCTGGATCCAGACCACCGCCACGCTGGGGCTGTTCCTGAGCCTGGCGGTGATCCTGGGCACGCGCACGGCCATGGGCGAGGAGGCGTTCGCCGACTGGGGCTGGCGCCTGCCCTTCCTGCTGTCGATCGTGCTGCTGGCCGTGAGCGTGTGGATCCGCCTGTCGCTCAACGAGTCGCCCGCGTTCAGGAAGATCAAGGAGGAGGGCCGCAGCTCCAAGGCGCCGCTGTCGGAGAGCTTCGGGCGCTGGAAGAACCTCAAGATCGTGATCCTGGCGCTGGTGGGCCTCACGGCGGGCCAGGCGGTGGTGTGGTACACGGGCCAGTTCTACGCGCTGTTCTTCCTCACGCAGGCGCTCAAGGTGGATGCCCAGACGGCCAACATCCTGATCGCGGTGTCGCTGCTGCTGGGCACGCCCTTCTTCATCGTGTTCGGCTGGCTGTCGGACCGCATCGGGCGCAAGCCCATCATCATGGCCGGCTGCCTGGTGGCGGCGCTGACCTACTTCCCGCTGTTCAAGGGGCTCACCGTGGCCGCCAACCCGGCGCTGGCGCAGGCGCAGAACGCCGTGCCCATCACCGTCACGGTGGACCCCGCGCGCTGCAGCTTCCAGGGCAGCCCCATCGCACGCGAGGTGGACTTCCGCAGCGACTGCGACCTGGCCAAGCGCACGCTGGCGCAGGGCGCCGTGAACTACGCGGTGGAGAAGGGCCCCGCCGGCACCGCCGCGACGGTGAAGATCGGCGAGCGGACCATCGCCGCGCCCACCGCCACGCTGGCCCCTGGCGGCTATGTCTTCGACGCCCCCAGCAAGGCGCGCGTGGAGGCCTTCAAGAAGGAGCTCACCGACGCCGTGCGGGCCGCGGGCTACCCGGCCAAGGCCGACCCCGAGCGCATCAACAAGCCGCTGGTGGTGGGGATCCTGACGCTGCTGGTGATCTACGTCACCATGGTCTACGGCCCCATCGCGGCGGCGCTGGTGGAGCTGTTTCCCACGCGCATCCGCTACACCTCGATGAGCCTGCCGTACCACATCGGCAACGGCTGGTTCGGCGGGCTGCTGCCCACCACGGCCTTCGCCATCGTCGCGCAGACGGGCAACATCTACAACGGCCTGTGGTATCCCATCGTGGTTGCGGGAGCGACCTTTGTGATAGGCATGCTCTTCATCCGCGAGACCAAGGACCGCGACATCTACGCGGCCGACTGAGCGCCGCCGCTCCCATGAAAAAAGCGCGGCCGGGCCGCGCTTTTTTCATGTGTGGTGAAGGGTCCCGTTCGGGCTGAGCTTGTCGAAGCCCCTGGCCCGCACGCCTGCAGGCCCTTCGACAGGCTCAGGGCGAACGGGAAAGAGAACCGGAAATCACGGCCCCGGGTTGGGGTTGTCCGGCGCCGAGGGCAGGGCGCGCAGGAACTCGTAGATGGCGCGCAGGTCCTGCTGGACCAGCTTGCCGTACACCGGCCAGGGCATGACCTGCAGGATCTCGCCCGGCGGGTCGTTGGGGTTGTGGCCGGTGTTCATGGTCTTGATGAACTGCCACAGCGTCAGCCCCGCGGGGCGGCCGCGCCCGTCGGGGCGCAGGTTGGCCGAGACGATGACGGGCCCGAACTGGCGCCCGCCGGTGAGGTACTGCTGGAAGTTGACCTGCTCGTCCTGGCCCTGGAAGGGGTCGCCGCCGGGCATGTAGGTCGGGTGGGTGTGGCAGTCCACGCAGGCGCCCGCGGCGTTGACGAGGTAGCTGCCCAGTCCCACGAGGTTGCGGTCGCGGCCGGCCATGTTCAGGTGCACCCCCTTGGGCACGATGCGAAAGCCCTGGGCGACGCGGTCGTTGGCCGGCGCGCCCTCGGCCTCGGCGGCCAGTGCCGGCCCCGCGCCGGCAGCCAGGGCGCACAGCAGCGCCGTACAGGACAGGGAAAAGGTCGTGTGCTTCATGGGTCGATCCTTTCGCTCGGGTCCGGCTCGCGCAGCGGCCGCGGCACGGGCCGGGGCGGCTACCGTAGGCGCGAGTTCCCTGGGCAGCATCCCAAGAACGGGGGGTGTGCCTCGCGTGTTCGCGGGGTGCGGGGTCTCTTGACGAAAAAGCGGACGTCGCCGTGCAGCCGCGCCTAGAGTGCGCGCATGAAGACTCCCTGGACCCTTGCGCGCAGGTTGCTGGCCATCGGCAGCGCGGTACTGGTGCTGGCCCTGGGCTCCATCGGGCTGACGCTGTGGGTGAGCTGGCAGCTCGAAGGCGGTGCCGCCGCCGTCAACGAGGCCGGGCGCATGCGCATGCAGACCTGGCGCCTCGCGGCCTCGCTGCACGACGTGCCGCCGGCGCAGGTGCAGGCGCAGATCGACCGCTTCCAGGACAGCCTGGACTTGCTGGCCCAGGGCGATCCGTCGCGTCCGCTGCTGGTGCCTTGGAACGACGCGGCCAAGGCCGCCTTCCACGACGTGGTGCGGCAGTGGCAGGCGCTGCATGCGCGCTGGACGCAGGGGCCGCTGCCCGAAGCCGCGGCGGTCCGTGCCGATGCCGACAGCTTCGTGCGCTCGGTGGACCTGTTCGTGGCCGCCATCGAGCAGCAGCTCGCGCGCTTCACCAGCATCCTGCACCTGTACCAGCTGGCGATGCTGGGCCTGGCGCTGGCCGCGGCGGTGGTGCTGCTCTACACCGGCTACCTGTTCGTGCTGGAGCCGCTGGCGCGGCTGCAGCGCGGGCTGCAGCAGGTGGAGCAGGCCGACTTCGCCGCGCGCGTGGAGGTGCAGCGCCTGGACGAGTTCGGCCACCTGGCCGCGGGCTTCAACCGCATGGCGCAGACGCTGCAGTCGCTCTACCGCTCGCTGGAGGACAAGGTGCGCGAGAAGACCGCCTCGCTGGAGCTGGAGCGCGGGCGGCTGGCGGCGCTGTACGAGGTCAGCGCGCTGCTGGCGCGGGCCGACACGCTCGACGGCATGGCGCAGGGCTTCGCCACCAAGGTGCGTCGCCTGGCGCGCGCCGATGCGGTGGCCATCCGCTGGTCCGACGAGGCCAACCAGCGCTACCTGCTGCTGGCCGGCGCGGGACTGCCCAAGGCGCTGAGCGAGGGCGAGCACTGCGTGGTCACGGGCGAGTGCCTGTGCGGGCAGTCGGCAATGGACGCGCGCACGCGCGTCATTCCCATCGTCATGGCCGACCGCACGCTGGGCCACTGCGCGCGCGAAGGGTTCAAGACGCTGGTGAGCGTGCCGGTGCGGCTGCAACAGCGGCTGCTGGGCGAGGTGGACCTGTTCTTCCGTGAGGAGGTCGCGCTGGGCGCGGAGGAGCGCAGCCTGCTCGATGCGCTGGCCAGCCACCTGGCCGGCGCCATGGAGGGCCTGCGCGCCGCGGCGCTGGAGCGCGAAACGGCGGTGGCCGAGGAGCGCAGCTTCATCGCGCGCGAGCTGCACGACTCCATCGCGCAGTCGCTGGCTTTCCTGAAGATCCAGGTGCAGCTGCTGCGCGCGGCGCGCGGCCGCGGCGACGAGGCCGGAGTGGAGCGCACGCTGGGCGAGCTCGACACGGGCGTGAACGAGTGCATGGGCGACGTGCGCGAGCTGCTGGTGCACTTCCGCACCCGTACCAATGCCGAGCACATCGAGCCCGCGCTGCGCACCACGCTGCAGAAGTTCGAGCACCAGACGGGGCTGAAGACGCACCTGGAGATCGACGGCCACGGCCTGCCGCTGGACCCGGACGTGCAGGTGCAGGTGCTGCACGTGGTGCAGGAGGCGCTGTCCAACGTGCGCAAGCATGCGCACGCTTCGCAGGTGTGGCTGGAGGTGGTGGCCGACAGCGCGGGCTGGCGCTTCGAGGTGCGCGACGACGGCCAGGGCTTCGAGCCCGAGGCGGAGCGCGCCGAGACGCACGTGGGGCTGCGCATCATGCGCGAGCGCGCGGCACGCATCGGCGCGCAGGTGCGCGTGGACGCCGTGCCCGGCGCGGGGAGCTGCGTGACGCTGACGCTGCCGCCTTCGGCCACGGCGGCCGCCTCGGCGGCGGCATGATCGCGTGATGAGTACAAATCCAACCAACCCCGGCGCGGATGCGCCGATCCGGCTGCTGGTGGTGGACGACCACACGCTGTTCAGGCGCGGCCTGATCGCGCTGCTGGGTGCCGATGCGCGCTTCGCGGTGGTGGCCGAGGCGGGCGATGCGGGCGAGGCGCAGCGCCATGCGCAGGCGCTGCAGCCGGACCTGGTGCTGCTGGACAACCACCTGCCCGGCGTCAATGGCGTGGACGCGCTGCGGGGCCTGAAGGAGGCCGCACCGAAGGCGCGCGTGCTCATGCTCACCGTGAGCGAGGACGAGCGCGACCTGGCGGCGGCGCTGCGCAACGGCGCGCAGGGCTACCTGCTCAAGACCATCGACAGCGAGGCGCTGGCCGTCTCCATCGTGCGCTGCATGCGCGGAGAATCGGTGGTGAGCCCCGAGATGACGGCCAAGCTGGTGGCGGCCTTCCAGTCGCTGAGCGCGGCGCCGCCCGCGCCGGCAGCCCTGGCCGCGGCGGAGCCGGCCGACCCGATCGTGACGCTGTCGCCGCGGGAGCGGGAGATCCTGCGCCACATCGCGCGCGGCGCCAGCAACAAGGAGATCGCCCGCGCGCTGGACATCGCCGAGACCACGGTGAAGATCCACGTGCAGCACATCCTGCGCAAGCTCAACCTGAGCTCGCGCGTGCAGGCGGCGGTGTACGCGGCCGAGCGCGGGCTGGGCTGAGCCCATTCCTGCTGGCTGTTCGAAGAGCTCCGCCACGCCCGCCTTCGCGGGCATGACTCGGCTTTTCTATTGCAGCTGCTTCTCGATCCACTCCCACGCCTTCTGCGGCAGCCAGCCGGCGTAGTCGCGGCCGACCTTGATGACGAGCAGGCTGTCGTTGTCGTCGAGGCTGCGGCGCAGCCGCATCGAAAGCTGCTCCGCGGCCTCGCTGGTATGCACCAGCCACGTGGTGCCCAGGTGGTGCCACCAGGCGCCCGAGCGCTTGAGCTCGTCGTGCAGGCCGGCGTAGTTGCGGCCCAGTTGGGTCAGGTCGTAGGAGACGCAGTAGACAGGCATGGCGGGCGTCCGTGGGCGTGAGCGGCATAAAGGGTTCGAAGCCGTTTATGTCGCGCATCGATGCCGCGGCTGCCAAGGCAGGAATTCGCGCCGGCGCCGTGCCGCACGGGCCTGGCACGCGCGCCGCGCACCGCGGCGTGAAGTGCGCACGAGGCCGGCGCCGCAGCCGTGACATATGTCACGCTTTTGCCGGGAGCTGGTGCTGTTCACTGACGCGACACGATGTGAGGCGTTGCTATCTCGACAATTGGGCTTAGCCTTCATCAAGCTGCCGCCTTCCTAGCATGACCTCCACCTCCACCTCCACGAGCACCGCGCCGCGTTTCCTTCCCGCCCTTGACGCCTGGCTCAAGGCGCCGTCATGCGCCGTGGCGCTGGCCGTGGCGGGAATGCTGGCAGTGCCCGCCTCGGCGCAGGCGGTGCCGGTGAACCTGGGTGTGGCCGGCAACTTCAACGTCTTTGCGCTGGGCAACTTCAACAGCATGTACAGCGACACCGAAGGCGCCGTGGCTGTGCAGGGCAATGCGACGCTGACGGGCTACAGCGTGAACCTGCACAACCAGGCCGGCTACGCGGGCCAGTCGCTGGTGGTGGGCGGCAACCTGAGCTTCAGCAGCGGCTCCATCGACCACGGCAACGCCTACGTGGGCGGTTCGGCCAGCATGTCGAACCTGGGCTTCGGCGGCACGCTGCAGCGTGGCGGCACGGCGCCGTTTTCCTTTGCCGACGCGGCGCAGCAGCTCAACACGCTGTCGATGGACCTGGCCAGCGTGACGGCTTCCGGCACGGTGAACATGAACCCCTGGGGCGGCGTGAGCTTCGTCGGCGACGGCAGTGCGGGCACGCAGATCTTCGAGATCGATGGCGCGGACCTGCTGTCGCGCAACAGCATCTCGCTGAGCAATTTGAGCCGGGGCCAGACGCTGATCTTCAACATCTATGGCGAGACGGCCGGCTTCCGCAACGTCGGCCTGGACGGCTTCCGCGACTACAACGTGCTGTTCAACTTCGTCGACGCCACCGATCTGGTGCTCAAGGGCGTGGGCGTGTACGGCAGCATCCTGGCGCCCAACGCCAGCGTCAACGGTGGCTGGGACGGCCAGATCAACGGCAACGTGGTGGTGAAGAACTGGAACTCGAACATCCAGATCAACAACAACCACCTGTTCGCCACGGCCGAGGTGGCGCTGCCGCAGGCGGCGCCCAGCCCGGCGCCCGCGCCTGCGCCCGCGCCGGGTCCGGACACCAGCCCCACGTTCGAACAAATCGGCTCGCCGCCCGCGCAAGCCGTTCCGGAGCCCGGCACCCTGGCGCTGCTGCTGCCGGTCCTGGGCCTGCTGGCCTTTTCCTCGCGCCGGCGTGGCATGGCCGGGATGGCGGCTCCCGCCTGAGGCTCAGGCGGCGCACAGGCATCCCCGGAAGGCCCAAGGGCCGCTCGCATGGTCGACGGCCGGCATGGCGGCTTCCTGACGGAGCCACCCGGATTCCACCGGAATTGGTGCAGTCGACCGAGCGCTACCTGAAGACTTGAGCCCAGCCGCGCGGCCTTTTCATTCCAGTTCTGTTTCGAGCGTGAAGTAAATCCTGTTCGGGCTCAGGGCGCACGGTGCTCTTTCACTGGCGACTTGGACTGGGAATCAGGCGTGCCCGTCCAGGAATCGCTGCACCGCCAACGCATAGGCGGCATGGAGGCCCGGGATGGAATCCAGCTTCACGCATTCGTCCGGCCCGTGGATGCGTTGGTATTCGACGCCGAAGCCTGAAACTACCTGCGTGCCGTGCATCGCCAGGTAGTTGCCGATGTTGCTGGGGCCCGAAACGCTGAATTCGGGCGCGTGGCCCAGCGTCTCCTGTGCGCAAGACTGCAGCAGCCGGGGCAGCAGGGCGTCGTCGGGCGTGCGGTAGGCCGGCCAGCAATTCACCGGGCCGAGCGAACTGGCGTGGATGCCGCCGATTTCCCGGGCGATGTCGGCCAGCAATTCATCCAGGAAACGGCCGGCGGCTTCGTGGCCAAAACCGGGCGTGAGGCGGATGTCGAGTCCGCATTCGATCTTCGCGGGCGTGAGGGCATAGGTGCGGGCGCCGGTGCGCAGCCACGTCACGGACGCCCGGGGCCGCAGCGCAAAATTTTCACTGGCCGGAATACCTTGCTCCCGCACTTTTTCCAGCCCGGTCAGCAGCCGCTGGAGTTTCGCCACCGCCAATTCGGCCGGCACGCTGCCACTGCCCGAATGCCCCATCTCGCCGCGCAGTGTGAGCACGGTCCGGTAGAAACCGCGCGAGCCCACCACGATGTGCCGCGGCCCGGGATAGCCGATGGCGCAGAACGCCGGAAACCCGAATTTCGCCGTGTAGGCCTTGATGCCGCCGAAGCGGCCGGAATGCTCGTCACAGTCGAAGACGAGCGTGACGCGGCGCAGGCGGCCGTCATGGGATTCGCGGGCGGTGAGGGGCATAGCCCTGGCAATTTCCGAAAGGATCGCTACCGCCGCTTTGGAATCGGCGCTGCCCCGGCCATGAAGCCAGCCCTCGTGTTCGATGGCGCCGAAGGGCGGGTATTGCCACTGGGCCAAATCGCCGACGGGGGCGGTGTCGAGGCAGGCGTTGAGCAGCAGAACCTCGTCGCTGGCCTGGGTGGGCGGGTTGATGACGAGGGCGCGGGGATTCCTGGCCGTACCGAGCCGTTGAAAGTGGCCCCCATTTTCAGCCAGCCAGGTGCCAACAGCCTGCACGATGGCCGCCGGATCGTCGCTGCCGGCCTGGCTGGGAATGGCGACGAGTTGCCTCAGAAATTCGACCATGCTGTTTTTGGCGGAGTGCTCGGCCATTCCGGTCTGCTGCTGAAAGAGTGGTGGATAATCTCACGATCTCGTCTGAATATCGAGTTTCATGGCCTCCGTTTCGTTTGACCAGTTGCGCTTGCCCGCAGCGCCGCGCTCCATTCAAAAAGGCACGCCGCTGAAATTCCTGCTCGGTGCCGAGGCGGTGGAATGCCTGGCGCACAACGTGGGGCTGGCTCATCCGGATTTCGACGGCCAGGCTTTTCAGGCCATGGCGCTGGACGGGCTGGAGCCGTTGGGCATCCTGGAGCGCGGCAAGCACCTGGCGCGGGCGCTGCGCCACAACCTGCCGATAGACTATGAATCTGCCGTCGGCATTCTGGTTGATTCACTGACGCCGCCGCTGGGGCAGACGTCCAATATGGGGCTGACGGTATTTTTCTATCTGCCTCATGTGAGCTTCGTGGCCCAATATGGCTTGAACCGGGAAGGCAACGGCGGGCGCGACCCTTTCGAGGCGTCGATGCGGGCGCAGTACGAATTGACGCGGCGCTTCAGCGCGGAGTTCTGCATCCGTCCTTTCTTGATCCACGAGCCGGCGCGCACGCTGCAGCGCTTGCTTCAATGGACCGACGACCCCGACCCGCACGTGCGCCGCCTGTGTTCCGAAGGCACGCGGCCCCGGCTGCCCTGGGCGGTACGCATTCCAGCGTTCCAGGCCGATCCGGCGCCGGTGCTGCCGATTTTGGAGAAACTCAAGAACGATCCCAGCCTCTACGTGCGCCGCAGCGTGGCCAACCACCTGGGCGACATCGCCAAGGACCACCCGGCGCTGGTGTTCGAGATTTGCGAGCGCTGGCTGGCGGACGCGGACGACGATTTGCGCTGGGTGATCCGGCATGCGCTGCGGCATCCGGTGAAGAAAATGAATCAGGAAGCGTTGCGGTTGAGAAGCGGGGCGAAAGGAGTGGCGAAGCGCAATAGGGCGTGAGAGGATAAGGTGTGAGCTGGATTCTGCCCTTTTCCTTGCTTTCAGGCCTGTGCTGATATTTGCTGCATCAGCATTTTGGCGTTGCAGTGCAATCTAATTTATCGGTGCCTCAGATAAATCCTTGGATGGCGCAAGGGGTGGAGCAAAAAAGCGGCTCTGACCCTTGGCTTTCCATAGGCCTGAGCTCCCGTCTTGCCAGATATCAATTGCTTTTCGTGTTGTAGTTCTTTGGAACGATGTGAACTTGGTTCTTCTCGTTCTTCAGGCTGTTTGCGCATCCTCCTTCCGCCCCCTGACACCTCCCCAACAGACGAATAGTCCCGCCCCCGTAAAAACCCGAAAGTCCCGGCCACAGAGAACCACCGGAGGGAGTTCCAGATGGCCGTCCCAGTCTCAGCCACCGTCACGGCGCCGCGTGCGGCCGCGACCCGCAGCCGGCAGGCGCTGTCGGTGCTGGTGGTCAGCACGCTGGCGTTCACCGTGTGCTTCATGGTCTGGATGATGTTCGGCGTCATCGGCATCCCGCTGAAGAAGACGCTGGGCCTCAGCGCCACCGAGTTCGGGCTGCTCACCGCCACGCCCGTGCTCACCGGCTCGCTGGTGCGCGTGCCCCTGGGCATCTGGACCGACCGCTTCGGCGGCCGCATCGTCATGACGATCCTGATGGCCTGCACCGTCCCGGCCATCTTCCTCATGGCCTACGCCACGCAGTTCTGGCACTTCATCGCCATCGGGCTGTTCGTGGGCCTGGCCGGCGGCTCCTTCTCGGTCGGCACGCCCTACGTCGCGCGCTGGTTCCCCAAGAACCGCCAGGGCTTCGCCATGGGCGTCTACGGCGCCGGCAACTCGGGCGCGGCCGTCAACAAGTTCGTGGCGCCTGCCATCGTCGTCGCCGCCGGCTGGACCATGGTCCCGCAGGTCTACGCCGCCGTGATGCTGGGCACCGTCATCCTGTTCTGGCTCTTCAGCCACTCCGACCCGTCGCACCTGGTGCCCAGCAACGTCAAGTTCACGGACCAGCTCAAGGCGCTCAAGGACCCGAAGGTGCTCAAGTACTGCCAGTACTACAGCATCGTCTTCGGCGGCTACGTGGGCCTGTCGCTGTGGATGGTCCAGTACTACGTCGGCGAGTACGGGCTCGACATCCGCGTCGCGGCGCTGCTGGCGGCCTGCTTCTCGCTGCCCGGCGGCGTGCTGCGCGCCATCGGCGGCTGGCTCTCCGACAAGTACGGCGCCCACGCCGTCACCTGGTGGGTGATGTGGGTGAGCTGGATCTGCCTGTTCCTGCTGTCCTACCCGCAGACCGACTTCACCATCCAGACCGTCAACGGCCCCAGCACCTTCCACGTCGGCCTCAACGTCTACACCTTCACCGCGCTGATGGCCGTGCTGGGCGTGGCCTGGGCCTTCGGCAAGGCCAGCGTCTTCAAGTACATCGCCAACGACTACCCCAGGAACATCGGCGCCATCAGCGGCATCGTGGGCCTGGCCGGCGGCCTGGGCGGGTTCCTGCTGCCGATCCTGTTCGGCGCGCTCATGGACCTCACCGGCGTGCGCTCCAGCGCCTTCATGCTGCTCTACGGCGTGGTCTGGGTCTCGCTGATCTGGATGTACTTCACCGAGGTGCGCCAACGCCCCGTCCTGGGCCCGGAGGCCGCCTGACCCCGAGTCTCCAAGCGCCGCGCGCTGCCGCTCCTTCGGCATCCACCCTTCACGCGCGGCGCTCTTTTCTTCCTCTTCTCGTTCCACACGAAAGGAACCGTTCCATGGCTTCCTCGTACGTCATCGGCCAGTGGGCACCGGAAGACCCGGCGTTCTGGCAGAAGCGCGGCCAGTCGGTTGCGCAGCGCAACCTCTGGATCTCCATCCCCGCCCTCACGCTGGCCTTTGCGGTGTGGATGGTGTGGTCGGTGGTGGTGGTGAACCTGCCCACGGTGGGCTTCAAGTTCTCCACCAACCAGCTGTTCTGGCTGGCCTCGCTGCCGGCGCTGTGCGGCGCCACGCTGCGCATCTTCTATTCCTTCATGGTGCCCATCGTGGGCGGCCGGCGCTGGACGGCCATCTCCACCGCCAGCCTGCTGCTGCCGGCCGCGGGCATCGGCTTCGCGGTGCAGAACCCCGAGACGCCCTACGAGGTGTTCGCGCTGCTGGCCATCCTGTGCGGCTTCGGCGGCGGCAACTTCGCCTCGTCCATGGCCAACATCAGCTTCTTCTTTCCCAAGGCGAAGAAGGGCACGGCGCTGGGCCTCAACGCCGGCCTGGGCAACCTGGGCGTGTCGCTGGTGCAGCTGGTGGTGCCCATGGTCATCACCGCCGGCGTGTTCGGCAGCGTGGGCGGCGAGGCGCAGCTGGTGGAAAAGGCCGGCCAGCCCGTGCCGATGTGGCTGCAGAACGCGGGCTTCGTCTGGGTGCCGTTCATCATCGCCTCGGCCCTGTCGGCCTGGTTCGGCATGAACGACCTGAGCGAGGCGAAGGCCTCCTTCGCCGACCAGGCCGTCATCTTCAAGCGCAAGCACAACTGGCTGATGTGCTGGCTCTACATCGGCACTTTCGGCAGCTTCATCGGCTACTCGGCGGGCTTCCCGCTGCTGATCAAGAGCCAGTTCCCCAGCGTCAACGCGCTGCAGTACGCCTGGCTGGGCCCATTGTTCGGCGCCCTGGTGCGCCCGGTGGGCGGCTGGCTCGCGGACAAGCTCGGCGGCGCCCGCGTCACCTTCTGGACCTTCCTCGCCATGGGCGCCGGCGTGCTGGCCGTCATCAAGTTCCTGCCGCACGGCGGGCAGGGCGGCAGCTTCACCGGCTTCCTGCTCTCCTTCCTGGTGCTGTTCGCGGCCTCGGGCATCGGCAACGGCTCGACCTTCCGCATGATCCCCGTGATCTTCCTGACCGAGCGCCAGCGCGCCGCGGCACAGAACCCCGCCGCCCAGGAGCAGGCCGTGCGCGACGCCAACAAGGAGGCCGCCGCGGTGCTGGGCTTCTCCTCGGCCATCGGCGCCTACGGCGGCTTCTTCATCCCCAAGAGCTACGGCAGCTCCATCGCCATGACCGGCTCGGTGGACGCCGCCCTCTACGCCTTCATCGCCTTCTACGTCACCTGCGTGGCCGTCACCTGGTGGTTCTACAGCCGCCGCAACGCGCCCATGCCCTGCTGACTGAAATTTTTCCGTTCGGGCTGAGCCTGTCGAAGCCCTGCCGCCCAGCCCGGCTGCAGGCCCTTCGACAAGCTCAGGGCGAACGGGGAAACCGAACACGAGACCTCAAATGAGCCACTTCCTCGACCGACTCACCCACTTCTCGCAGCCCAAGGAGAGCTTCTCCGCCGGCCACGGCGTCACCACGGGCGAAGACCGCACGTGGGAGGACGCCTACCGCGCCCGCTGGCAGCACGACAAGATCGTGCGCTCCACCCACGGCACCAACTGCACGGGCTCCTGCTCGTGGAAGATCTACGTCAAGGGCGGCATCGTCACCTGGGAGACGCAGCAGACCGACTACCCGCGCACGCGCCCGGACCTGCCCAACCACGAGCCCCGCGGCTGCGCCCGCGGCGCCTCCTACAGCTGGTACCTGTACTCCGCCAACCGCGTGAAGTACCCCATGGTGCGCGGCCGGCTGCTCAAGCACTGGCGCGCGGCGCGCGCGGTGGCCAAGAGCCCGGTGGACGCCTGGGCCAACATCGTCGAGAACGCCGACGCGCGGCGCGAGTGGCAGCAGCAGCGCGGCCTGGGCGGCATGGTGCGCAGCACCTGGGACGAGGTGAACGAGATCATCGCCGCGGCCAACGTCTACACCGCCAAGAAGCACGGGCCGGACCGCATCATCGGCTTCTCGCCCATCCCGGCGATGTCGATGGTCAGCTATGCCGCGGGCTCGCGCTACCTGTCGCTCATCGGCGGCGTGTGCATGAGCTTCTACGACTGGTACTGCGACCTGCCGCCCTCCAGTCCGCAGACCTGGGGCGAGCAGACCGACGTGCCCGAGTCGGCCGATTGGTACAACGCCAACTTCATCATCGCCTGGGGTTCCAACGTGCCCCAGACGCGCACTCCCGACGCGCACTTCTTCACCGAGGTCCGCTACAAGGGCGCCAAGACCGTGGCGGTCACGCCCGACTACTCCGAGGTCGCCAAGCTGTGCGACCTGTGGATGCACCCCAAGCAGGGCACCGACGCCGCGCTGGCCATGGCCATGGGCCACGTCATCCTCAAGGAGTTCTTCTTCGACAAGCGCAGTGCGTACTTCGACGACTACGCGCGCCGCTACACCGACCTGCCGTTGCTGGTGCAACTGGAAGAGCAGGCGCTGGCCGACGGCAGCACGGCCCTCGTGCCCGCGCACTACCTGCGCGCCAGCGACTTCAACGGCAACCTGGGCCAGGCCGAGAACCCGGAGTGGAAGACCGTCGCCATCGACGAGGGCGGCAAGGTGGTGCTGCCCAACGGCTCCATCGGCTTTCGCTGGAGCAGGGCGCAGGGCCAGTGGAACCTGGAGGCCAAGGAGGCCCGCCACGGCCAGGCCGTGAAGCTGAAGCTCAGCGCGCTGGAAGGCGCTGCCGTGGACGGCCTGGAGGCCGAGACCGCCATGGTTGCCTTCCCGTACTTCGGCGGCATCGAGACGCCGCACTTCAACGCCAACCAGCAGTCCGGCGACGTCATCCGCCGCGCCGTGCCGGTGCAGCGCATCAGGCTGGGCAAGGAAGGCGAGCAGCGCAGCGCGCTGGTGGCCACGGTGTTCGACCTGCTGGTGGCCAACTACGGCGTGGCGCGCGGGCTGCCGGGCGAGGTCGCGGCCAGGAGCTACGACGACGACCACCCGTACACGCCGGCATGGCAGGAGCGCATCACGGGCGTGCCGCGCGAGCAGGCCATCACCGTGGCGCGCCAGTTCGCCGACACCGCGGACAAGACGCACGGCAAGTCGATGATCATCATCGGCGCGGCCATGAACCACTGGTACCACGCCGACATGAACTACCGCGGCGTGATCAACATGCTCATGCTGTGCGGCTGCATCGGCCAGAGCGGCGGCGGCTGGGCGCACTACGTGGGCCAGGAGAAGCTGCGCCCGCAGACCGGCTGGACGGCGCTGGCCTTCGCGCTGGACTGGCTGCGCCCGCCGCGCCAGATGAACAGCACCAGCTTCTTCTACGCCCACACCGACCAGTGGCGCTACGAGCGCCTGGGCGTCGACGAGATCCTCTCGCCGCTGGCCGACAAGTCGAAGTTCGGCGGCAGCATGATCGACTACAACGTGCGCGCCGAGCGCATGGGCTGGCTGCCCTCCGCGCCGCAGCTGCGCAGCAACCCGCTGACGCTGGCCGCCAAGGCTGCGGCCCAAGGCATGGAGCCCAAGGACTTCGTGGTGCAGGGCCTCAAGGACGGCTCGCTGCAGATGAGCTGCGAGGACCCGGACCACCCGGACAACTGGCCCCGGAACATGTTCGTCTGGAGGTCGAACATCCTTGGTTCGTCCGGCAAGGGCCACGAGTACTTTTTAAAACACCTGCTGGGCACCACGCACGGCGTGCAGGGCAAGGACCTGGGCGTGGACGAGGCCAAGCCCACCGAGGTGAAGTGGCACGCCAAGGCGCCCGAAGGCAAGCTGGACCTGGTGGTCACGCTCGACTTCCGCATGAGCACCACCTGCCTGTACTCGGACATCGTGCTGCCCACGGCGACCTGGTACGAGAAGAACGACCTCAACACCTCCGACATGCATCCCTTCATCCACCCGCTGTCCGCGGCGGTGGACCCGGCGTGGCAGGCCAAGTCGGACTGGGAGATCTACAAGGGCTTCGCCAGGAAATTCAGCGAGGTCTGCGTCGGCCACCTGGGCGTCGAGAAGGAGGTGGTGCTCACGCCGCTGATGCACGACACCGCCGCCGAGATGGCGCAGCCCTTCGGCGTGAAGGACTGGAAGAAGGGCGAGTGCGAGCTGATCCCCGGCAAGACGGCGCCGTCCATCGCCGTGGTCGAGCGCGACTATCCCAACACCTTCAAGCGCTTCACGGCGCTGGGCCCCCTGATGGAGAAGGCCGGAAATGGCGGCAAGGGCATCGGCTGGGACACGAAGGACGAAGTGGCTCAGCTGCGCGAGCTCAACGGCCGCGTGCAGGAGCCGGGCGTCTCGCAGGGCATGGCGAAGATCGAGTCCGACATCGACGCGGCCGAGGTCGTGCTGATGCTGGCACCGGAGACCAACGGCCATGTCGCCGTCAAGGCGTGGGACGCCTTGGGCAAGCAGACGGGCCTCGATCACACCCATCTCGCCCTGCATCGCGAAGATGAAAAAATCCGCTACCGCGACGTCCAGGCGCAGCCGCGCAAGATCATCAGCTCGCCCACGTGGTCGGGGCTGGAGAGCGAGAAGGTCTCGTACAACGCCGGCTACACCAACGTGCACGAGCTGATTCCCTGGCGCACGCTCACCGGGCGCCAGCAGTTCTACCAGGACCATGACTGGATGCGCGCCTTCGGCGAGGGCTTCGTCGCCTACCGCCCGCCGGTGGACCTCAAGGCCGTGAGCCCGGTGATGGAGCGCATGCCCAACGGGCACAAGGAGATCGCGCTCAACTTCATCACGCCGCACCAGAAGTGGGGCATCCACTCCACCTACAGCGACAACCTGATGATGCTGACGCTCAACCGCGGCGGCCCCGTGATCTGGCTGAGCGAGGTGGACGCGAAGAAGGCCGGTATTCAGGACAACGACTGGGTCGAGCTCTTCAACGCCAACGGCGCCATCGCGGCGCGCGCGGTGGTGAGCCAGCGCGTGAACGAGGGCATGACGCTGATGTACCACGCGCAGGAAAAGATCATCAACACGCCGGGGGCCGAGATCACCGGCACGCGCGGGGGCATCCACAACTCGGTCACGCGCGTGGTGGTCAAGCCCACGCACATGATCGGCGGCTACGCCCAGTACAGCTACGGCTTCAACTACTACGGGACCATCGGCACCAACCGCGACGAGTTCGTCGTGGTGCGCAAGATGGCCAAGGTCGATTGGCTGGATGACGAGCCGGTTGCGGCCGCACACGCCTGAGCCAAAGCACGCCACATCAACCATTTCTCCGTTCGCCCTGAGCTCGTCGAAGGGCCGGCAGCCCGGCTGTGCGGCAGGCCTTCGACAGGCTCAGCCCGAACGGGGATTCCAAAGCATCACTGGACAAGACCATGAAAGTACGTGCACAGATCGGCATGGTGCTCAATCTGGACAAGTGCATCGGCTGCCACACCTGTAGCGTCACCTGCAAGAACGTCTGGACCAACCGCAAGGGCCTGGAATACGCCTGGTTCAACAACGTCGAGACCAAGCCCGGCATCGGCTACCCCAAGGAGTGGGAGAACCAGGACAAGTGGAACGGCGGCTGGACGCGCAACGCCGACGGCTCGATCGAGCCGCGCCAGGGCGGCAAGTGGAAGCTGCTCATGCGCATCTTCGCCAACCCGAACCTGCCGCAGATCGACGACTACTACGAGCCCTTCACCTTCGACTACGACCACCTGCAGTCGGCGCCGGAGAGCAAGGCCGCGCCCACCGCGCGCCCGCGCAGCCTGATCACGGGCCAGCGCATGCAGAAGATCGAGTGGGGCCCGAACTGGGAGGAGATCCTGGGCGGCGAGTTCTCCAAGCGCAGCAAGGACGCGAATCTCGCCACGTTCGAGGCGGCGCAGAAGGAGATCGTCGGCCAGTTCGAGAACACCTTCATGATGTACCTGCCGCGCCTGTGCGAGCACTGCCTCAATCCGGCGTGCGTGGCCTCCTGCCCCTCGGGCTCGATCTACAAGCGCGAGGAGGACGGTATCGTCCTCATCGACCAGGACAAGTGCCGCGGCTGGCGCATGTGCGTCTCGGGCTGCCCGTACAAGAAGATCTACTACAACTGGGAGACGGGCAAGGCGGAGAAGTGCATCTTCTGCTACCCGCGCATCGAGGCCGGCCAGCCCACCGTGTGCTCCGAGACCTGCGTGGGCCGCATCCGCTATCTGGGCGTGCTGCTCTATGACGCGGACCGCATCGAGGCCGCCGCCAGCGTGGAGCGCGACAAGGACCTCTACCAGGCGCAGCTCGACATCTTCCTGGACCCGAACGACCCGCAGGTGATCGAGCAGGCGCGCGCCGACGGCATCCCCGAGGCGTGGCTGGAATCCGCGCGCCGCAGCCCCGTCTACAAGATGGCGGTGGAGTGGAAGGTGGCGCTGCCGCTGCACCCCGAGTACCGCACGCTGCCCATGGTCTGGTACGTGCCGCCGCTGTCGCCCATCACCTCGGCCGCGCAGGCCGGGCACCTGGGCGTCAACGGCGAGATCCCGGACGTGCAGCAGATGCGCATCCCCGTGCAGTACCTCGCCAACCTGCTGACCGCCGGCGACGAGAAGCCCGTGGTGCGCGCGCTGGAGCGCATGCTGGCCATGCGCGCCTACCAGCGCGACAAGCACGTGGAAGGGCGCGAGAACCTGGCCGCGCTGTCGCAGGTGGGGCTGAACCAGGCCGAGGTCGAGGCGATGTACCAGACCATGGCCATCGCCAACTACGAGGACCGCTTCGTCATCCCGACCACGCACCGCGAGTACGCCGAGAACGCCTTCGACGTGCGCGGCGGCTGCGGCTTCAGCTTCGGCAACGGCTGCTCCGACGGCGCGGGCGAGACGAGCCTGTTCGGCGCCAAGAAGCGCCGCACCATCCCCATCCAGGCCAGCGTCTGAGAGGCAAGGAGCACGTGATGTTCAACAAGGTGAAGAACCACCGGCTCACGGCCCGCGTGCTGGCGGCGCTGCTGGGCTATCCGGGCCCCGAGCTGCGCGCGGCGCTGCCCGAGCTGGCGCAGGCGCTGGACGACGAGGCGGCGCTGCCCGCCGCGCGCCGCGCCGAGTTGAGGCAACTCATGAAGGTGCTCGGCGTGGCCGACCCGTTCGAGGTCGAGGCGCAGTTCGTCGAAACCTTCGACCGCGGCCGCGCCACCTCGCTGCACCTGTTCGAGCATGTGCACGGCGACTCGCGCGAGCGCGGCCCGGCCATGATCGACCTGATCGGCACCTACGCGCAGGCGGGGCTGCACCTGGGCGACGCGGAGCTGCCGGACTACCTGCCGGTGGTGCTGGAGTTCGTCTCCACGCAGCCGCCCGCCGTGGGCCGCGAGTTCCTGGGCGAGATGGCGCACATCCTCAACGCCATCTTCAGCGCGCTGCTCAAGCGCGGCAGCCCCTACGCCTGCGTCATCGCCGCGGTGCTGGAGCTCGCCGGCGAGAAGCCGCAGGCGGTGAAGGTGGAAGCCGATGAGCCCCTGGACGAAGCCTGGGCCGAGCCGCCCGCCTTCGACGGCTGCAGCACCCGCGGACAGGCCGCACCCGGCCAGCCGCAACCCATCCACATCGTGCGCAAGAACAACGCCCACGCGGCTTCCAACCAAGGAGCGCGAGCATGAAAGCCCTGGACCACTTCTTCTTCGGCCTCTATCCCTACATCTGCCTGGCCGTCTTCCTCGTCGGCAGCCTGATCCGCTTCGACCGCGACCAGTACACGTGGAAGAGCGACAGCTCGCAGCTGCTGCGCAGCGGCAGCCTGCGCGTGGGCAGCAACCTGTTCCACGCCGGCGTGCTGTTCCTGATGTTCGGCCATACGGTGGGCATGCTCACGCCGCACGCGCTGTACGAGCCCTTCCTGGGCACGGGTGCCAAGCAGCTCATCGCCATGGCCAGCGGCGGCGTGGCCGGGCTGATGGCCTTCACGGGCGTGAACATCCTGCTCAACCGCCGGCTGTCGGACCCGCGCATCCGCGCCACCTCCAAGCCCAGCGACATCATGCTGCTGGGCCTGCTGTGGGTGCAGCTGGCGCTGGGGCTGGCGAGCATCCCGTTCTCCGCGCAGCACATGGACGGCAGCGTGATGCTGGTGCTGGCCGACTGGGCGCAGCGCGTGGTGACCTTGCGCGTGGACGGCGCGGAGCTGGCGCAGGTGGGCTGGGTGTTCAAGCTCCACATGATCCTGGGCATGACGCTGTTCCTGGTCTTCCCCTTCACGCGGCTGGTGCACGTGTGGAGCGGCCTGGCCTCGGTGGCCTACGTGCTGCGGCCGTACCAGGTGGTGCGCAGCCGCCGGCTGAACCTGCCCGCGGGCCACCTGGCGCCGCGTCGCACCCTGGAGAACACCGTGGGGCGTCCGGCGGTGCAGGTGCATGGCTCGGGCTCGGCCGGGACGGTGAAGCCCTCGCACGGGGCGCACTGAAGCGGCACGAACCCGGTGCTCACGCAACAGACTTGAGACAGGAACCAATCATGAGCGGATGCGGAGGCGGCCACGGCGGCTGCGGTTGCGGCGGCCAGAAGAAGGCCCAGGCCCATCACCACCAGCACGACGGCTTCCCGGCGATGGCCGCGCCCATGGTGGACCCCAACGAGCCCGTGGCGCGCGTCAACGGCGTGCCGCTGCATGCGCAGGGGCGGCGCCCGGACGAGACGGAGCTGCGCCAGCGCGCGTGCATCGAACTGCTGCGCCAGGCCGCGATATGCGCAGGGCGGCTGGACGCGGACGACACGCCGCAGCTCGACGGCAGCACCAGCACCGCGGCCTCGCAGGCCATCGACGAGCTGCTGGCCCTGGAGCTGCGGCTGCCCGAGCCGGACGAGGCGGCGCTGCGGCGCCACCACGCCGCGCATCCGGCGCGCTTCGGTGCCACGGAGCGGGTGTGCCTGCGCCACGTGCTGTTCGCCGTCACGCCGGGCGTGGACCTCAACGC
>JAEYPG010000703.1 GCA_023410975.1 Pseudomonadota bacterium | reverse complement strand
ACCGGCATGATGGCCAAGGCCCTGAACGTCAGCGGCCTGATGAACGTGCAGTTCGCCATCCAGGGCGAGGGCGACCAGGCTGTCGTCTACGTGCTGGAAGTGAACCCGCGCGCCTCGCGCACGGTGCCCTATGTCTCCAAGGCGACGGGCCAGCCGCTGGCCAAGATCGCCGCGCGCTGCATGGCGGGCCAGAAGCTCGCCGAGCAGAAGGGGTTGGACGGCCGCGCTCCGCGCGAGGTGGTGCCGCCGTATTTCAGCGTGAAGGAAGCGGTGTTCCCCTTCAACAAGTTCCCCGGCGTGGACCCGATCCTGGGCCCCGAGATGCGCTCCACGGGCGAGGTCATGGGCGTGGGCAAGAGCTTCGGCGAGGCCATGCTCAAGAGCCAGCTCGGCGCGGGGTCGAGGCTGCCGTCGTCGGGCACGGTGGTGATCAGCGTGAAGAACAGCGACAAGCAGCGCGCGGTCCAGGTGGCTGCCGAACTGCACAAGCTGGGCTTCAAGCTGCTGGCCACCAAGGGCACGGCCATGGCCATCGCGGCTGCCGATATCCCGGTGAAGACGGTGAACAAGGTGAAGGACGGCCGCCCTCACATCGCCGACATGGTGAAGGCGGGCGAGATCCAGCTGGTGCTCACCACGGTGGACGAGACGCGCACGGCCATCGCCGACTCGCGCTACATCCGCACCGCGGCGCTGGCCAACCGCGTGACCTACTACACGACCATGGCCGGCTGCGAGGCCGCCACCGAGGCGCTCAAGCACCAGGATGACCTCGGCGTCATCTCGCTGCAGGAGATGCACGCTCAGCTGCACTAAACTGCGGCCGCGTCGCCACCGCCCGGGTCTGCTGCCGGGGCGGTGGCTTTCTCATCACTCAAACGCGCCCCGGGCGCGTTTTGCTTTTGATCCATCAATCCGAACCATGGCCACCATTCCTATTACCAAGCGCGGCGCCGAGAAGCTCAAGGAGGAGCTGCAGCGCCTGAAGTACGTCGAGCGGCCTGCGGTGGTCCTGGCAATTCAGGAGGCACGCGCGCAGGGCGACCTGTCGGAAAACGCCGAGTACGACGCCGCCAAGGACAAGCAGGGCTTCATTGAGGGACGGATCCTGGAAATCGAGGGCAAGCTGGCCGCGGCGCAGGTGATCGACCCGTCGGACCTCGACGCCGGTGGGCGCGTGGTGTTCGGCGCCACGGTGGACCTGGAGGACGAAGCCACGGGCATGAGCGTGACCTATCAGATCGTCGGAGACGATGAGGCTGACCTCAAGCAGGGCCTGATCTCCATCAGCTCGCCCATCGCGCGCGCGCTCATCGGCAAGGAAGCCGGGGACGTGGCCGAGGTGCAGGCGCCTGGCGGTATCAAGACCTACGAGATCATGGAAGTGCACTACCGGTGAGTGATGCCGCGACGACGGGCGGTGTCGGTCTGCTGCGCGTGCGCCGGCTGCTGCCCCCGCTGTGGGCCGGACTGCTGCTGTGCGTTGCCCTGGTGGCCACGCCGGCGCCTTTTGCGACGCTGGAGCGCACGCAGGCCGGGCTGGTGGTGGCATTCATCTTCCAGCGCGAGGCGTTCCTGACGCTGGCAGCGGCGATGGCTTTCGTGCTGATCGAGCGGCGCCGTGCGCGTTCCGGGTGGGGGTCCCAGTTCAGTACTGAGATGGCGCTGGCGCTGGGGGCGCTCTTCTTCACGGTGATCGGCTATTTCGGCTTACAGCCGATGATGGCTGCAACGCGTGCCGGGCAGGGCGCCCTGAGCTTTGGGCAGCTGCACGCCGTCAGCCTGGTGTTGTTCGGGCTGAAGACCCTGTGCGTTCTGGCGCTGTCGTGGCGGGTAACGGCGCCGGACAAGGCGCCGCATTCCTGACGACGAGTTTCTCGATTTACTCGGCCACGCGCTTTTTGACGCTGGTGGTGCGGCGCTTGGCGCGCTTGATGCTGCCGCCGGGCGTTACGCGCTCATTACCCAGCACGCGTACTTTCTTGACTTGGGGGCGGTGGTTGCCGCTCTTGCTGAACTTCACGATCTTCACCACCTTCGGGCCGGGACGGCGGTCCTCGCGCTCCTCGGCTTCCTTCGGTGGGATGGGGCGCCACAGCACCAGCAACTTGCCGATGTGCTGGATGGGGGCGGCGTCGAGCTGATCAGCCAATTGGCCGAGCAGGGCCTCGCGTGCGGCGCGGTCATCGGAGAAGACGCGCACCTTGATCAGGCCATGGGCCTTGAGCGCGGCATCGAGTTCCTTGAGCACGCCAGGAGTGAGACCCTCGGCCCCGATTTGCACGACGGGGTCAAGGTGGTGAGCGGCGGCGCGGTGTTCTTTGCGCTGGGCCGGGGTCAGATTGATCGCAGACATCCTTACATTATCGACGCAGCATGAAGATCAAGACCAAGAGCAAGAAGGTCAACAAGGCTTGGCTGGCCGACCACATCAACGATCCCTACGTAAAGATGGCGCAGCGGGAGGGCTATCGCGCCCGCGCCGCGTACAAACTCAAGGAGATCGACGAGGCACTGGGCCTAATCCGGCCGGGGCAGGTGGTGGTGGACCTGGGCGCCGCTCCTGGGGCCTGGAGCCAGTACCTGCGGCGGCGCTTCGCACCCAAGGCTGCCGGTACGGGCGGCGCGGCGGTGGGCGAGTTGCAGGGCACGATCATCGCTCTGGACATCCTGCCGTTCGAGCCGGTGGAAGGTGTGCATTTCATCCAAGGCGACTTCCGGGAGGACGCCGTGCTGGCGCAGCTGCACGAAGCGCTGGCTGGGCGGCAGGCCGATCTGGTGGTCTCGGACATGGCGCCGAACCTGTCCGGCATTGAGAGCGCAGACTCCGCCCGCATTGCCCATTTGGTCGAGTTGGCGGTGGAGTTCTGTGACGGACATCTCGCGCCTTCCGGTGCGCTGGTGTGCAAAGTCTTCCATGGCAGCGGCTACAGCCAGTTGGTGGAGCTCTTCAAGCGGCACTTTCGTGTCGTCAAGCCGATCAAGCCCAAGGCCTCGCGCGATCGGTCGGCGGAAACTTTCCTTGTAGGCATGGGTCTGAAAAAAGCTTGAGGGGCTTTGTCCGTCCGTGTTGCCCAGGGAGTTGAAAACACCTGCCTCCTCCCGGGACAAAGCAAGATTTGTCGAACCCTTGACTGAACTAAAATTGCCCTCAATTCCGCTTCGTCACGCCCCGCGCGCGAGACGAAGCCTGGTTTGAAAAGGAGCCGCGGTGAACAATCAATGGTTCTCTAAAGTCGCTGTCTGGATGGTGATCGCCTTAGTGCTGTTCACCGTCTTCAAGCAGTTCGACCGCGGAGTGACGGCCGGTAACCAGATCGGTTATTCGGACTTTTTGGAAGAGGTGCGCGCCAAGCGCATCAAGTCCGTGACGCTGCAGGAAGGTAACGGCGGTACGGACATCATTGCCACCACCACCGACGACAAACGGTTGCGCAGTACCGCGACCTACCTCGATCGGGGACTGGTGGGCGATCTGATCAATAACGGCGTCAAGTTCGACGTCAAGCCGCGCGAAGAGCCTTCGGTGCTGATGAGCATCCTCGTGAGCTGGGGCCCGATGCTGCTGCTCATCGGCGTGTGGATCTACTTCATGCGCCAGATGCAGGGCGGTGGCAAGGGCGGCGCCTTCAGCTTCGGCAAGTCCAAGGCGCGCATGCTGGACGAGGCCAACAACTCCACCACCTTCGCCGACGTCGCCGGCTGCGACGAGGCCAAGGAAGAGGTCAAGGAACTCGTGGACTTCCTGAAGGACCCGCAGCGCTTCCAGAAGCTCGGTGGCCGCATCCCGCGCGGTGTGCTTTTGGTGGGCCCTCCGGGTACCGGCAAGACGCTGCTGGCCAAGGCCATTGCGGGTGAAGCAAAGGTGCCTTTCTTCAGCATTTCCGGTTCCGACTTCGTGGAAATGTTCGTCGGCGTGGGCGCGGCGCGTGTGCGCGACATGTTCGAACAGGCCAAGAAGAGCGCTCCTTGCATCATCTTCGTGGACGAGATCGACGCCGTGGGCCGCCACCGCGGTGCCGGCCTGGGCGGCGGCAACGACGAGCGCGAGCAGACGCTGAACCAGATGCTGGTCGAGATGGACGGCTTCGAGACCAACCTGGGTGTGATCGTGATGGCGGCCACCAACCGGCCCGACATCCTCGACCCCGCGCTGCTGCGTCCCGGCCGCTTCGACCGCCAGGTCTACGTGACGCTGCCCGACGTGCGTGGCCGCGAGCAGATCCTCAACGTGCACATGCGCAAGGTGCCGGTGGGCCAGGACATCCGTGCCGACATCCTGGCACGCGGCACGCCGGGCTTCTCCGGCGCTGATCTGGCCAACCTCGTCAACGAGGCGGCCCTCTTCGCCGCGCGGCGCAATGCGCGTGTGGTCGAGATGGTCGACTTTGAGAAGGCCAAGGACAAGATCATGATGGGCCCCGAGCGCAAGTCCATGGTCATGCCCGAGGAGGAACGCAAGAACACGGCGTACCACGAGGCGGGCCACGCGCTGGTGGCGCGCTTGATGCCAAAGACCGACCCGGTGCACAAGGTCACGGTGATCCCGCGTGGCCGAGCCCTGGGCGTGACGATGCAGCTGCCCGAAGGCGACCGCTACAGCATGGACAAGGAGCGCATGCTCTCCACCATCTCGGTGCTCTTCGGCGGCCGCATCGCGGAAGAGGTGTTCATGAACCAGATGACCACCGGCGCTTCGAACGACTTCGAACGTGCCACGCAGATCGCCCGTGACATGGTCACCCGCTATGGCATGACCGACGAGCTGGGCCCCATGGTCTACGCGGAGAACGAAGGCGAGGTCTTCCTCGGCCGTTCGGTCACCAAGACGACCAACATGTCCGAGGAAACGATGCGCAAGGTTGATTCGGTCATCCGCCGGATCATTGACGAGCAATACAACACGGCGCGTCGGCTCATCGAGGAGAACAAGGACAAGATGCACGCCATGGCGCGCGCTCTGATCGAATGGGAAACCATCGACAGCGACCAGATTGACGACATCATGGCCGGCAAGCCGCCGCGTCCTCCCAAAGACTGGACATCCACGCCGCCGCGCTCGGGTGGCAATGTGACACCGCCGGTCAACCCGGACGGCACGCCTGCCACGGCTTCGTCCTGAGAGCTGGCGCTTCCCTGGCTGACATGCTGTACACGGGGCCTTCGGGCCCCGTTTTCTTTCATCTGCCCATGTTCTGGTCCACCACACGCTTTCGCATCGACCTCTCCCGCCCGCAAGTGATGGGCATCGTCAACGTCACGCCTGACTCCTTTTCGGACGGCGGCCAGCATGCCGATGCAGTTTCGGCGCAGGCGCACTGCGATCAACTCCTGGCCGAGGGTGCCGACATCTTGGACATCGGCGGCGAGTCCACCCGCCCCGGATCATCCACGCCCAGCGAGGCACAAGAGTGGGCCCGCGTCGAGCCCGCGCTGCGCCATGCCATGACCTTGGGCGTGCCGGTGTCGGTCGATACCAGCAGCCCTCTGGTGATCCGCAATGCGCTGGATCTCGGCGTGGACATCATCAACGACGTGCGCGCCTTGCAGCGCCCGGGAGCGTTAGAGGCACTGGTGCAATCCGGCGTCGCCGCGGGCGTATGCCTGATGCACATGCAAGGCGAGCCTGCCACGATGCAAGTCGCTCCTGAGTATGACGACGTGGCAGCCGAGGTCGGCGCGTTCCTGGAAGAGCGGCGGACTGTTCTGCGTGCGCAGGGCGTGGCTGACGAACGCATCGTGCTGGACCCCGGCTATGGCTTCGGCAAGACGGTGGCGCACAACCTGGACCTGCTGCGCCGCCAGCGGGAACTGCTGGCCCTGGGAAGGCCGCTGCTGGTGGGCCTGTCGCGCAAGTCCTGCTTGGGAACGGTCACCGGCCGCCCGGTGAGCCAGCGTTTGGTTCCCAGCGTGGCCGCAGCGCTGGCAGCGGTGGCCCAGGGCGCGCAGGTGGTACGAGTTCACGATGTCGCCGCCACCGTGGACGCCCTGAAAGTTTGGCAGGCTGCCGGGCTGGTGGGGTAAGGCTGGGGGGCGAGCCTCTGGACGACAATGCCAGGTTGCCTCGAGGAGGGGCGCGATGACGCTGGCGCACAAGCACAAGGAAAGAGGATGAGCAGGAACTACTTCGGCACGGACGGCATCCGCGGGACTGTCGGCCAATCGCCCATCACCCCGGATTTCATGCTGCGGCTGGGGCACGCCGTGGGCCGGGTGCTGCGCGCTGGCACGAAGCGCCCGACGGTGCTGATCGGCAAGGACACGCGCATCTCGGGTTACATGATCGAGTCCGCCCTGGAGGCCGGCTTTGCCTCGGCCGGCGTGGACGTGGTGCTCAGTGGGCCACTGCCCACCCCTGGCGTGGCCTATCTCACGCGGGCGCTGCGACTGGACCTGGGCGTGGTCATCAGCGCTTCGCACAACCCCTTCAACGACAACGGCGTCAAGTTCTTCTCGGCCCAAGGTCAGAAGCTGCCCGATGCCTGGGAGCTGGCGGTGGAAGCGGCGCTGCTTGAGCCGGCCCACTGGGTGGATTCCACGGGCTTGGGCAAGGCGCGCCGCCTGGAGGATGCGGGCGGGCGCTACATCGAGTTCTGCAAGAGCTGCGTCAGCAACGAGCTTTCGCTCAAGGGCATGAAGCTGGTCGTGGATTCCGCCCATGGCGCGGCCTACCACGTGGCGCCGGCCGTGTTCCACGAGCTGGGCGCGGAGGTGGTGAACATCGGCGCCAGTCCGGACGGCCTCAACATCAACGCCGGTGTGGGCGCTACGGCACCGCAGGCGCTGGTACATGCCGTACGCGAGCATGGTGCCGACTACGGCATCGCGCTCGACGGCGATGCGGACCGTCTGCAGATGGTCGATGCCACGGGCCGCCTCTACAACGGCGACGAGCTTCTTTACGTCATGGTGGCGGACCGCTTGGCCCAGGGCGGCAGCGTGCCCGGCGCGGTCGGCACGCTGATGACCAACATGGGCGTGGAAATGGCGTTGCGCCGGCTGGACGTACCGTTGGTGCGTGCGAAGGTGGGCGACCGCTACGTCCTGGAAGAGCTGGCGGCTCGCGGCTGGCAGCTCGGCGGCGAGGGCTCGGGCCACCTGCTGGCGCTGGACTGCCACACCACGGGCGACGGCATCGTGAGCGCGCTGCAGGTTCTGCAGGCCGTGCGCCGCCAGGACCGTTCGCTGGCATCGCTGCTCGAAGGCGTGAGCCTCTTCCCGCAAACGCTGCTCAACGTGCGTCTGGCTGAAGGCAGCGACTGGAAGAAGAACGCCAAGCTGGCGCAGGCCCAGGCGGAAGTCGAGCGCAGCCTCGGCGACGCCGGCCGCGTGCTGATTCGCGCCTCCGGCACCGAGCCGGTGCTGCGCGTGATGGTGGAGGCCCGCGATGCACAGCAGGGCCGGTCCTGCGCGGAACTGCTTGCCGAGGCAGCACGAGGCTGAAGGCACATTGGTTTTTGGTCCCGGGCAGAAGAGGCGGCAGCAGCCGCCTCTTTGCATTTTTGCCGCTCGTTCGCGAATCCATGACATGACGACCGTGTGACACGAACGATTCGTCACGTCCATGTCATTGCGCCGTGGCGGCAAGGGCGAGAGCGCCGCGCCGATGTGCCGCGATGTTGTCACACGGATGTCACACACGAGCCCTAGAGTCGTGTCCATCGCCCAACTGCCTTGAGGATCCGGGATGTCGCGCCTCCATCTGCCGGTGTTGATCGGCTCCCTGCTCATCGCCGCTGCCGGCACGGCTGCCGCCCAGGACGTGACGGGCGCCGGCGCCACATTCCCCGCACCGGTTTATGCCAAATGGGCCGACGTCTACAACAAGGCCACCGGCGTGCGCGTGAACTACCAGTCCGTCGGTTCCGGTGCCGGCATCAAGCAGGTCAAGGCTCGGACCGTGAACTTCGGCGCCACTGACATGCCGCTCAAGGACGACGAGCTGGACAAGCAGGGCCTGCTGCAGTTCCCCACCGTCATCGGTGGCGTGGTGCCGGTGGTCAACGTCAAGGGCATCCAGCCCGGCCAGTTGAAGCTCACTGGCCAGGTTTTGGGCGACATCTACCTGGGCAAGATCAAGAAGTGGAACGACCCGGCGCTCACTGCGCTCAATCCGGACGTGACGCTGCCGGAGCAGGCCATCGCCGTGGTGCAGCGTTCCGATGGTTCGGGCACCAGCTTCCTGTTCACCAACTACCTTTCCAAGGCCAATGCGCAATGGCAGGCGCAGGTCGGGGCCAGCACCTCGGTGAAGTGGCCGGTTGGCTTCGGTGGCAAAGGCAACGAAGGCGTGGCCAGCTATGTGCAGAAGCTGCCCGGCGCCATCGGCTACGTCGAGTACGCCTACGTCAAGCAGAACAAGATGACGTACACGCTGCTCCAGAACCAGGCGGGTAATTTCGTGGCACCGGACGACGCCAACTTCAAAGCCGCTGCTGCGGGCGCCGACTGGAGCAAGACCTTCTACCAAGTCCTCACCGACCAGCCCGGCAAGGACGCCTGGCCGCTCACGGGGGCCACCTACATCCTCATGCCCAAAGCGCCCGACAAGCCCGAGGTGGCCGCGGCCGCGCTGAAGTTTTTCGACTGGGCTTACACCAGCGGCGATGCCATGGCCGTCGACCTGAAGTACGTGGTCCTGCCGGAAGCGCTCAAGACGCTGGTGCGCAAGCGCTGGGCCGGCATCCAGGGCAAGGACGGCAAGGCGCTGGCCTTCAAGTGACTCCCTGGCCCGTGCGGGTATACGCCCATCGTTCCACGCCGGGCTCTTGTGACGAAAGTTCCTCTTCCAGTTTGCTGATGGCGCCGTTCGGGACCGCCGCAGCGCACGCCCTCTCAAAGACATGACCGCAAGACTGCCGGCCACGCCGCGCCAGGAAGCCGCCGACGCGATGGACGCCTTCGACGTGGCGCCCAGGGCGCCCGTGGTGCGACGCTTCTCCGCCTGGCCCGACCGCCTCTTCTCCGCCGCCGCGCACGGCGCCTCGATGCTGGTGCTGACATTGCTGCTGGGCATCATCGTCTCGCTGCTCATCGGCGCCCGGCCGGCCATCGAGGCCTTCGGCCTAGGCTTCCTCTGGAGCAGCGAGTGGGACCCGGTGCAGGGCCGCTTCGGCGGCCTGGTGATGATCTGGGGGACGCTGGCCAGCTCCGCCATCGCGCTGCTCATCGCCGTGCCGGTGAGCTTTGGCATCGCCATGTTCCTGACCGAGCTGGCGCCCTCGTGGCTCAAGCGGCCGCTGGGCATCGCCGTGGAGCTGCTAGCGGCCGTGCCTTCCATCGTCTACGGCATGTGGGGTTTGCTCGTGTTTGGCCCGCTGCTGGCGACTTACGTGCAGCAGCCGCTGCAAGCGGCCTTCGGCGAGATGCCGGGGCTGGGCCAGCTGTTCCAGGGCCCGCCCGTGGGCCTGGGGCTGCTGTCGGCCGGGATCATCCTGGCCATCATGATCATTCCCTTCATCGCCTCGGTGATGCGCGACGTGTTCGAGGTCAC
>JAEYPG010000660.1 GCA_023410975.1 Pseudomonadota bacterium | reverse complement strand
GCCAGGATGTTGGTCTGGAAGGCGATGCCGTCGATCAGCCCGGTGATCTGGGCGATCCTGTGCGAGGCGGCGTTGATCTCGCGCATCGTGCCCACCACCTGGCCCACGACCTCGCCACCCTTGGAGGCGGCGCGGCTGGCGTCGCCGGCGAGCTGCGTGGCCTGCTGCGCCGTGTCGGCGCTGGTGTGCACGGTGGCCGACATCTGCTCCATGGAGGAAGCCGTCTGCTGCAGGCTGCCGGCCTGCGCCTCGGTGCGCTGCGACAGGTCGGCGTTGCCGCCGGCGATCTGGCGCGAGCCGGTGGCGATGAGGTCCGTGCAGCTGCGCACCGAGGACACCACACGCGCCAGGCTGCCGTTCATGGTGCCCAGCGCCCGCAGCAGCCGGCCGACTTCGTCGCGCCCGCCGCCCTCGATGCGGTGGTTGAGGTTGCCCGCGGCCACGGCCTCGGCCAGTCCCAGCGCCTTGTCGATCGACTCGCTGATGCCGTGCGTGACGGCCCACATGATCCACAGGCCGAGCAGCAGCAGCCCGGCGGTGGCGCCCAGCAGCACCGCCAGCGCCTGGCGCGCGTTCCAGACGCTGTGCTGCAGCTGCGCTTCGAGCTGCTTGAGCGAGGCGTCGATGAGCGTGAACTGCTGGTCGATCACGCGCGTGATGCCGGCGCTGAATTCCGCCGCGGGCTGGGTCAGCGCCTCGGCGCGCACGATGCGCTCGTCCACCAGCTTGACGCCCTCCTCGGCGGCCGAGCGCGCCGCCGCCAGCGGCGCGGCAATGGCCTGGCCCAGCGTGGCGTCGTGCTGCCCGGCCAGCGCCAGGGCCTTGGCGGCGTCCTCGGCGTAGCGGCGCGCCGTGACCATCAGCATGTCCACGCGCGCCTTCTGCTCCGGCGTGGCCTCGCCCTTGACCAGCAGCCGCACGCCCTGGGCGCGCGCCTGGCCCAGCGCCTCCGTCAGGCGCGGCAGGTGCGTGAGCACGCCCTGCTGCAGGAAGTAGCCCGGCGCATCCGGGTGCAGCACGACGCCGCTGGCGTTGGCCACGTCCTCCAGCAGCCCCAGCTCGCGCCCCACCAGCGCGGTATGGCGGGCAAAGCTCTGCGTGCCGTCCACGCGCTGGCCGCCCACGTCGGCCGCCAGCGCCTGCCAGTCGCGCTCGATCTCGCCCACCGCGCCCGAGAGCCGGGCGTCGCCCAGCGCCGCCACCGAGGCCTTGGCCTGGCCCAGCACGCGCTCCACCAGCGCCTGCTTCTCTTGCCGCGCCGCGGCCACCGAGGCGTCGCCGCCCAGCACGGCGGCCGACTGGCCGCGGTGCTGCTGCGTGAACTGGATCAGGCTCAGCACGTCGCGCGCGGGGTTGATGCCCGAGAGCTCGGACTTCGCCAGGCCCAGCTGCTCCAGGAAGGTGTTGACCGCCAGCACGCAAGGCAGCAGCGCCATCAGCGCCGCCACGGCGCCGATGAGCATGAATTTGTGGGCCAACTTCAGGTTGGCGAGGAACTGACGCATGGGCGCTCCGCTGGGGTTTGTTCGAGTTCGGTACGGCTTGCGGTGCCGCTGCGGGCGCAGCCGGCGCGCTTTCAGGCATGCCGGGCAGCGCGGGGTCTCGCTCCGCGCCGCCGTCCCGGGAAATTACCGATTGAGCAAAATCTAGTTACCAATGGGCGTACTGGCAATTCGTGCGGCGCACCGGTTGACCGGCGGTTGATGCCGCTCAAACCTGGAGCGTGACCAAAGTCCCGCGCCGCGCGCTCGGCAGGAAGCCGCAGCGCCTCCGCTACACTGGCGGTCCGCGCGACTGGCGATAGGGGCTTCTCCAAAAGCAAGCCCCGAGGTGGAGGACCACCGTGGAGCGCGGGCGGTTGAAGGGCATGCATCTGTGGTGTCCGCGGCCGTATCAAGCCGTTCGCCTGGGCAGCCCTTCTCGTCCGCGCCGCCGGAAAAGCATCGGCGCGCGGCGGACGCCGGGACCTCCACACGCTTAGCCGAGGACTGCCATGTTCGACCGCACCCAATCCACCCTTGCCAACGTCGATCCCGAGCTGTTTGCCGCCGTTCAGGCCGAGAACCGCCGCCAGGAAGAGCACATCGAGCTCATCGCCAGCGAGAACTACACCTCGCCGGCGGTGATGGAAGCCCAGGGCTCGCAGCTCACCAACAAGTACGCCGAGGGCTACCCCGGCAAGCGCTACTACGGCGGCTGCGAGCACGTGGACGTGGTGGAGCAGCTGGCCATCGACCGCCTCAAGCAGCTCTTCGGCGCCGAGTACGCCAACGTGCAGCCCAACTCCGGCTCGCAGGCCAACCAGGGCGTGTTCTTCGGCCTGCTGCAGCCCGGCGACACGATCATGGGCATGAGCCTGGCCGAGGGCGGCCACCTGACGCACGGCATGCAGCTCAACATGAGCGGCAAGTGGTTCAAGGTGGTGAGCTACGGCCTCAACGCCCAGGAAGACATCGACTACGACGCCATGGAGCGCCTGGCGCACGAGCACAAGCCCAAGCTGATCATCGCCGGCGCCTCGGCCTTCGCGCTGCGCATCGACTTCGAGCGCTTCGCCAAGGTGGCCAAGGCCGTGGGCGCGTACTTCATGGTGGACATGGCCCACTACGCCGGCCTGGTGGCCGCGGGCGTCTACCCGAACCCCGTGCCGCATGCCGACGTGGTGACCTCCACCACGCACAAGAGCCTGCGCGGCCCGCGCGGCGGGATCATCCTGTGCAACGACGAGGCCATCGCCAAGAAGATCAACAGCGCGATCTTCCCCGGCATCCAGGGCGGCCCGCTGATGCACGTGATCGCCGGCAAGGCCGTGGCCTTCAAGGAGGCGCTGTCGCCCGAGTTCAAGGCCTACCAGGAGCAGGTGGTCAAGAACGCGCACGTGCTGGCCGAGACGCTGATCGAGCGCGGCCTGCGCATCGTCAGCGGCCGCACCGAGAGCCACGTGATGCTGGTGGACCTGCGCCCGAAGAACCTCACGGGCAAGGAAGCCGAGGCGATCCTGGGCGCGGCCCACATCACCTGCAACAAGAACGGCATTCCCAACGACCCGCAGAAGCCGATGGTCACCAGCGGCATCCGCCTGGGCTCGCCGGCCATGACCACGCGCGGCTTCAAGGAAGAGGAAGCCCGCCTGACCGCGAACCTGATCGCCGACGTGCTGGACAACCCGCACGACGAAGCGACCATCGGGCGCGTGCGCGAGCAGGTCAAGGCGCTGACCAGCCGCTTCCCTGTCTACGGCTGATCCTTCGGGGTTGCCGTTCGGGCCGAGCCTGTCGAAACCCTGCCGCCCGGCCATGGCGCAGGCCCTTCGGCAAGCTCGGCAACGAACGGAGAAAGTGAACCCATGCGTTGCGTCTACTGCGGCCACGGCGAGACGCAGGTGGTCGAGACCCGCGAGACCGACGAGGCCGTGCGCCGGCGCCGGCGCTGCCAGAAGTGCGAGCGCCGCTTCACCACGTACGAGCGCGCCGAGATCACGCTGCCCACGGTCGTGAAGAAGGACGGCGCGCGCGTGGAGTTCGACCGCGCCAAGCTGCGCGCGTCGATGTCGCTGGCGCTGCGCAAGCGCCCGGTGAGCACCGAGCAGGTGGAAGCCGCGCTGGAGCGCATCCAGGAGCGGCTGCTGCAGGACGCCCAGCGCGAGGTCTCCACCGCGCGGCTGGGCGAGCTGGTGATGCGCGAGCTGCAGGCCCTGGACAAGGTCGCCTACGTGCGCTTCGCCTCGGTCTACCGCAGCTTCGAGGACGTGGACGAGTTCCGGCAGATCATCAAGGACATCTGAGCGGAGCCTGGGCGCCTGCGCCTTCTCCCGCCCGCCCAGTGCATTCCTCCCATGGCGCCCGGCGGCGCGGATGCCTACCCTGCGCGGCATCCCCTTCCGGGAGGCCCATGCGCACCATCCCCGCAGGCAGTCCCCGCCGCCGTCCGCGCGGCCTGAGCCTCGTCGAAAGCCTGGCCGTGCTGGCGGTGCTGGCCATTGCCGCCGGCGCCGCGCTCCCAGCCTTCACCGCCATGACCGAGGGCCGGCACCTGCAGGGCACGGCGGCGCAGTTCGAGGCCGACGTGCAGCTTGCCCACGCCAGCGCCACGCTGCGCTCGCACTCGGTGCGCCTGAGCTTCTACGACACGGCCGAGGCGCCGCGCTGCTGGCTGATCCACACCGGCGAGCCGCAGGACTGCCGCTGCGACGCCGCCACCGGCACCGCCGCCTGCGAGCCCCCGGCGCAGTTGCTGCGCGCCAGCGTGCTGCCCCCGGCACTGCCATTGCGCCTGGAGAGCAACGCGGCCTCGATGCGCTTCAGCGCCACGCGCCACACCGTCACCCCGGCCGGCACGCTCACGCTCAGCGCGCGCAGCGGACGCACCGTGCGGGAGATCGTGAGCGTCATGGGCCGCGTGCGCGGCTGCTCGCCCGATGGCGCGGTATCGGGCTTCAGAAGCTGCTGAGGCCCGCATGCGCCGCCACGCCATCCCCAGCCCGCACCCGCGAGGGCTGACGCTGCTGGAGCTGCTGGTCGGCCTGTCCCTGGGCCTGTTCGTCGCCGCCGGCGCCACCACGCTGCTGAGCCAGTTCCTGGGCGAGAACCGCCGGCTGCTGCTGCAGATGCGGCTGGAGCAGCAGGCACTTGCACTGGCCGACCTGGTGCTGCGCGACCTGCGCCGCGCCGGCGCCTGGCGCCAGGCCGACGAAGGCATCGCCCGCGACGGCGCCGCAGCGCCAACCAATCCCTATGCCGCGCTGCAGGGCGCCGCGCCGGAGGCCGCGGTGGACACGCTGCGCTTCAGCTACGCCGACGGCCCCGTCCCCGAGGACGCCGCGCCCGGCGCGGAGCCCTCGGCGCAAGCGGGCTTCAGGTTGCGCGAGGGCATCGTGGACGCGCGGCTGGGCAACCGCTGGCAGCCGCTGACGGACCCGGCGCTGATGACCGTCACCGCCTTCGAGCTGACCCTGCGCCAGCGCGCGCTGGACCTGGAGCGCCATTGCGCGCGGCCGCGCCCGCTGGGCC
>JAEYPG010000643.1 GCA_023410975.1 Pseudomonadota bacterium | reverse complement strand
CATGTCCACCTCCCGTCGCGCCGCACGCGGCATGGGCCTTGAATGGAAGCGGCTTCGCCGCTGGGAAGGGCACGCAGGAGCGGCATCAGATCACCTCCAGCTCGGCGTTGAGCGCGCCGGCGCTCTTCATCGCCTGCAGGATCGCCAGCAGGTCCTGCGGGGTGGCGCCAAGCAGGTTCAGGGCCTTGACCACGTCGGCGAGCTTGGTGCCCGCGGGCATCTGCACCAGGTTGCCGCCCTGCTGCGTGATGGAGATGTCGGACTTCTGCGTCACCACCGTCTGGCCCTGGCCGAAGGCATTGGGCTGGCTGACCTGCGGCGTGGTGTTGATGGTCACGGACAGGCTGCCATGCGCCACCGCGCAGGCGCCCAGCGTCACCGCCTCGTTCATCACCACCGAGCCGGTGCGCGCGTTGAGCACCACCTTGGCCGCCGGGCGCGCCAGCTCCAGCTGCAGGTTCTCGATGTCGGCCAGGAAGGCCACGCGCTCGTCGGCACCCACGGGCATGCGCACGCGCACCACGCGGCCGTCCAGCGCCATCGCCGTGCCCGAGCCCTTGGCGCGGTTGATGGCCTGGGCCACCTGGCGCGCGGTGTCGAAGTCAGCGGCGTTGAGCCCCAGGCTCAGCACCTCGCCCTGCTGCAGCGGCGTGGCCACCTCCCGCTCCACCGTGGCGCCCTCGGGGATGCGCCCGGCGCTGAGGTGGTTGATCTGCACCTTGGAGCCGTTGGCCGAGGCGCCGGCGCCGCCCACCACCAGGTTGCCCTGCGCCAGGGCGTAGATCTGGCCGTCGGCGCCCTTGAGCGGCGTGGCCACCAGCGTGCCGCCGCGCAGGCTCTTGGAGTTGCCCATCGAGGAGACGTTGACGTCGATGGCCTGCCCCGGCACCGCGAAGGGCGGCAGCACCGCCGTCACCATCACCGCCGCCACGTTGCGCAGCTGCATGGTGGTGCCCGGAGGCACCGTCACGCCCATCTGCTGCAGCATCGCGTTGAGGCTCTGCGTGGTGAAGGGGGTCTGCGTGGTCTGGTCGCCCGTGCCGTCCAGGCCCACCACCAGGCCGTAGCCCGTGAGCTGGTTGTTGCGCACGCCCTGCACGGCGGCGACCTCCTTGATGCGCACCGCGTGCGCCGGCATGGGCAGCGCCAGCGCCAGTACGCAAAGCAGCGCTCCCAGCGACAGCAGCCGCGGCAGCAGCCGCCGCGGCTCGAAGGGGGACAGCGCCATCTCGTTCATGTCTTGCTCGGGAATCAGAAGGGCAGCACGTTGAGGAAGAAACGGCCCAGCCAGCCCATGAGCTGCGCGTCGGCCTGCTGTCCGCGGCCACGGTGCTCCACGCGCACGTTGGCGATCCTCGCGCTGGGCACCATGTTGCCCGGCTGGATGGCGCGCGGGTCCACCTGGCCCGAGAAGCGCAGCACGTCCACGTTGGCGTTGACGCCGATCTGCTTCTCGCCGGCAACGAGCAGGTGCCCGTTGGGCAGCACGCCCGTGACCATGGCCGTGATGGTTCCGGAGAAGTCGTTGCTGCTGGCCGTGGCGCCGGCGCCGGCGAAGTTGTTGCTGGAGCTTGCGCCCGCACCCAGCCGGCCCAGCAGCGAGGACGAGCTGCTGAGCAGCGGCAGCTGGCTCACGCTGGCATCGACCTTGCCGCTCTTGTCCACGGAGCTGGTGGATTTCTGGCTGGCGCTCACGGCCTCGACGATCTGCACCGTGAGCGTGTCGCCGGGCAGCCGCGCGCGGTGGTCCTCGAACAGCGGCCGGTAGCTCGCGCCCTGGAAGATCGCGCCGTTGGCAGCGGCCGGCGCCGGCGGCGGCGCAGGCGGCACGGGCGCGGTGTCGGGCATCTCCACGCGCGGGGCGCGGTACTCGTTCACCGAGGCGCAGCCGCCCAGCGCCAGCAACGCGGCCAGCGCGGCGGCGGCCAGGGGCATGGTGCGCGGAAACTTCATGGCACGGAACGGTTACTGCGATGCTTCAGAGCTGCGTGAGCTTCTGCAGCATCTGGTCGGAGGTGCTGACGGCCTTGGAGTTGAGCTCGTAGGCGCGCTGGGTCTGGATCATCGACACCAGCTCCTCCACCACGCTGACGTTGGAGGTCTCGACGAAGCCCTGCGCCAGCGCGCCCAGGCCGTTGGCCTCCGGGTTGCCGGTGGTGGGCGTGCCCGAGGAGGCCGTCTCGACGAACAGGTTCTGCCCGCGCGGCTCCAGCCCGGCGGGGTTGATGAACTGCGCCAGCTGCAGCTGGCCCACGCGCGTGGGCGCGGCCTGGCCCGGCATCTGCACCGAGACCACGCCGTCGCCGCCCACCGTCACGTTGGTGGCCGTGGCCGGCACGACGATGCCGGGCTGCACGGTGTAGCCCGAGCTGGTGACGAGCTGGCCGGTGCTGTCGAGCTGGAAGGCGCCGTCGCGGGTGTAGGCGGTGGTGCCGTCGGGCATCTGGATCTGGAAGAAGCCCTGCCCCTTGACGGCCAGGTCCAGGTTGTTGCCCGTCTGCTGCAGGTTGCCCTGCGTGAAATTGCGCGAGGTCGCCACCGGGCGCACGCCCAGGCCGAGCTGCAGCCCCGTGGGCAGCTGCGTCTGCTCGGAGCTGGCGGCGCCGCTCTGGCGCAGGTTCTGGTACATCAGGTCCTCGAACACGGCGTGCGTGCGCTTGTAGCCGTTGGTCGAGACGTTGGCCAGGTTGTGGGTGATGGTGTCCAGCTTGGTCTGCTGGGCTTCCATGCCGGTCTTGGCGATCCACAGCGAACGGATCATGGGGCGCTTCTCCTCGATGCTGCGGGCGATCTTCGCGCGCCCCCGGCCCGGGGCAGCGCGCGAATAACAAGGTGTTTGTCGCCCAGTTATCGGCCGCGCCCGGCGGGGCTTGAGCCGAGGGGGCCATCAGCCCTTCGTTGGCCTTGATTCCAGTTCTTCATTGGTACTGAAAGAAAACCCGTTCGGGCTGAGCTTGTCGAAGCCCCTGGCGCAACCGGCCAACAGGCCCTTCGACAAGCTCAGGGCGAACGGTGAACTTTCACTGACGACTTG